>NZ_BAEU01000085.1:0-57784 GCF_000246875.1 Halomonas sp. KM-1 | reverse complement strand
CAGGTCCTCGAGGGCGTCGGCAGAGAAGCTGCCATCGTGGATCATGTCCATGAACTTCATGCCGACCAGTGGAATGCAGTGGTGGGCAGGCTTGGGCACTTCCTCGTACCAGGCTTTATACAAGCCGGTGTTATCGAGCACCTTGCGCACGTCCGGTGCTTCCATGCCGGCGTCGAAGTTGCATGGCGCCGGCATGGCCAAAAAGGTGCCCGGGCTGACCCACTCGCGCTTGACCAGCGGATAGTCGTCGGGATTGCCCACTTCCCCCGAGGCGCAGTAGGTCACGATGTCGGCGTCGCGCACCACCGACGCGATGTCGTCAACGACCTCGATGGCGATCTGCGGGTAGTTTTCGCGCACCCAGGCGATGAAGGTTTCGAGGCTCTTCTTGCCGCGCCCTTTGACCTTGACGGTATCGATCTGCGGGCAGGCGGCAATGAAAGCGGCCAACGAGGTGTGCGCCATGACGCCGGGGCCGTAGATGCCCACCACCTTCGAATCCTTGCGCGCCAGATGGCGTGCGCCGACGCCCGGCACCGCGCCGGTACGATAGGCCGAGAGCAGATTGGCCGACATGAAGGCAAGCGGCGCGCCGGTATCGGCATCGCTGAGCGTGAACGTCAGGATGGAACGCGGCAGCCCCTTTTCCTTGTTCGCGATGTTGGAGCCGTACCATTTGACCCCCGACGTGCAGAAACGGCCGCCGAGGTAGGCCGGCATGGCCATCATGCGGCGGTCGGCGGTGGGCTTGGGCATGTTGGGAAAGGGGGAGTCCTTGGGAAACATGATCATGGCCCCGTGGGAGTCATTATTGGGGCCCGCCATGCGGTAGTCGCCCTGATAGAGAAGCGCGAACATCTCCTCCATGGTATCCACACAGGCCGCCATGTCGGTAACCCCGGCACGGATCATGTCCTGCTCGGAAAGATAGATGAAGTCGATTCGGGTGTCGTGGTTCATGTCTGAATTCCGATTTGTTATTGAGTACCGGGCCGCCAGAGGAGTTATCGGTACTCATGTTTGCGCACCGTCACATCCAGGCGTTAGCACAAATCGGCAATTCAGTTATCCATGAGACTCCAGAGAGGCCAGGGCAGCCCCGGCCTCTCATCTAGCTGGCCTTACTATTCCCGGTTAGCCAAGTAACACCGTATCGTCTGACATGCCTGCTGTATCAGGTACGGGGTCAGCTCCTGTGCTGTGGCGGTCTCCTGACGCTCCTGCACCCACCCCAGATATGTCACGCCCCGGGCGACCAGGAAGAGCGGCAGGCGCGCCAGTTCGTCATCGGGAAGCCCCCTCAGTTCGCGGTAGCCGTCAATCAGCGCTTCCCGGGCAGCCTCGAAATAGGGCCTGTCCTGAATGTGATACAGCACGGTGGCGAGTTCGAAGAGATACCAGCCGAAGCCCGCATCGTCGAAGTCGATCAAGTGTACCCGCTCGTCGTCGACCAGCACGTTCTCCACCACCAGGTCGGCATGAATCAGACCGTAGCGCTCGTGGGATTGTCCATAGGCAGCAAGTTCTCGCTGCAGCCAGGCCCGTGTCTCGTGCAACAATGCGCGCTGCTCGCCGGTCAGGCTCGGCAGCTCCCAGAACCGTCCCCAGAAGGGAGACTCGCCCACCAAGCCATCGAGGTCCCAGGCATGGCGACGAAAGTCCTCAGGCAGGGGCCAGCTCGTGGCATGGTTATGCAGCTGCGCCGCTGCCCGGCCGACACGCCGATAGACCGCCAGGAGCCGTGTCAGATCGACCTCCTCTGCGCTATCGAGCTCCTCCATGGGTATACCGTCCACCCAAGCGATCAGGTCCGCTCGGCACGCTGCCTTTCCCTCGCCCACCAGGACCAGCCGTCGTCCATCCGGCGTGGCAATCACCTGGGGGACCTTCACGCCGGCACGCGCCAGCGCCTCGAGCCACTGAAGCTCGGAGTTCAGAGCGGCATCGTCGTGATAGCCGGGACGGTGTAGGCGTAACGCAAAGGACTGTCCATCCTCCGCCACCACCTTGAAGACGGCGTTTTCCCGATACTTGATCAGGCTCAGCTCACGATAGGGGAACGCCCAGTAGCTCAGTGCCTCGGCGGCCAACCCACGTAGCTGGCTCGTTTGCCACTGGGGCAACCGACGATCGTCGTTACTCATTGCCCACCCCCCGGCTGACCTCGGCCAGCACCTCATCCAGGGTCGAGAGCAGCAGGTCGGCGTGCGGGGGCGCAAAGGGCATGGGCGGCCGCAACTTGAGGATATTGTCATGGCGGCCGATCCGGCTGATCAGCACGCCCCGCTCGCGCATGCGGTTGATGATCTTGTGCGCGGCCTGGGGGGCGGGAGCGCGGCTGACCGGGTCCAGCACCAGTTCGACGGCAAAGAACATTCCCAGATGGCGCACCTCGCCGATCAGTGGGTACTGCCGCCCCAGCGCTTCGAGCCCGGCCACCACATAGGCACCGGTCTCCGCGGCATTTTGCATCAGCCTCTCCTCCTCCAGGACATCGAGGACCGCCATGCCCACCGCGCAGGAGACGGGGTTGCCGCCGAAGGTATTGAAGTAGAGGGCAGTGGCAGCGAAGTCATCGGCAAGTTCGGCGCGAGCCACCACGCCGGCCAGGGGATGGCCGTTGCCCATGGGCTTGCCCAAGGTGACGATATCCGGCACCACGTCGTAGCCTTGGTGGGCCCACATGTGTCGGCCGCTGCGCCCGAAGCCGGCCTGGACCTCGTCGGTGATGAACAGGCCACCGGCCCGGCGCACCATAGCCACGGCCCGCTCGAGGAAGCCATGGGGCACCCGAAGCAGTCCTTCGTTGGCGAAATCGGGGCAGACCAGCATCCCCGCCAGCTTGATACCGTCGGCCTCGAAGGCAGCAATGGCGTCGGCGACCGCCTGGACATAGGCTTCTGCAAGATCTTCCGTCGCCACGCCGGGCAGGCCACGGTAGGTGTCAGGGATGGGGAAGGCCCGCACCCGGCGCGTCGTCCTGGCCTCGGGCATGAACCCCGTACCCAGCTCGGCGACAGCCTCTGTGTTTCCGTGATAGGCGAAGTCGGTGACGATGATGCCACTGCCACCGGTGCAGTGACGGGCCATGCGCAGGGCCAGCTCGTTGGCCTCGCTGCCGGTACAGGTGAACATCACTCGCGATAGTGTGTCATCGAAGGTCGCGGTGAGGCGCTCGCCGTAGTCGACGACCAGCTCGTGCAGGTAGCGGGTGTGGGTATTCAGGGTGGCGGCCTGCCGGGTCAGGGCTTCGACCACCCGAGGGTGACAGTGCCCCACATGGGGCACGTTGTTATACACATCGAGATAGCGCTTGCCGTCCCGGTCATGGAGCCAGACGCCCTCCCCGCGGACCAGGTGAAGTGGCTCGTCGTAGAACAGCGGGGCATGCCGGCCTAGTATGTTCCGGCGGCGTTGTAACAGTTCGGAGTTGGTGCCGGTCGCACTCATTTCTCTGTATCCTCCCGAGTCGTTCGAATATCACGAGCATAGGAAGCGCGGGCCAGGGTTCACCATCCACCCTGGGGTGGAGACGCGCAGATCAGCAGCGGAAAATTCACCGCCGGCGTAGAAGGAGTCGGCTCAGGTGATAGCTCATGCGGACAGGAGACGGGCGAGCAGTTGGCTGCGCGAGGCGGTACCGGTCTTGTGGAGGATGTGCCGGACATGGGTCTTGACCGTGGCCAACCCCAGCACCAGCTCATCGGCAATGTGCTGGTTGGTATAACCGGCACGCAGCAGCTCCAGCACATCGAACTCTCGGTCGGTCAGCCCGTAGCGTGCGGCGAAGGTGTTCTTGCGCTGCAGGCGCTCAGACAGGTAACGGGAGGTCAGGTTGTACTCCAGATAGGGGTGGAGCTTGCGCAGCAGGCGGAGTTCCTCGTCCTGGAAACTGGCCAACGACTCTCCCCTCAGCAGACTGATCACGGCGACGATCTCGCCATGGTGACGCAGGAACATGTCGGCCACATGCCGCTGGCCGTTGGGCCGCATGAAGTCCTGATAATAGACGGAGTGCTGCAACATGCGTGGCGACAGCAGGGAATCGAGGGAGATCACCGTGGCAGTGCTGTCGACAAACCGGTCGGGGTTGAGCGGATCCAGGCGACGAAAGGTCGTGTGGTAATCGCGCCCGGTAGCGGGCGCGATCCCCTCCTGGACGATGGCCGCAGGGCTGCGCTGCGGGCCGACCAGATAGAAGGTGGATGCGGTGAGCCCGATCAGGGAATTGATCAGCTTCAGGCTCTCGCGCTGAAAGTCGCCGAGTTCGTGCATGTCACAGCCTCAGTGCAAGCAGTGCCGCTGCCGGTAGGCACGCGGCGACTCGCCATAGGCCTTCTTGAAGGCTCGGCTGAAATGGGCCGAGTCGGTGAAGCCCCACTGGAAGGCAATCTGCGTAATGGGCCGTTGTGCCAAGCCCGGATTGGCCAGCGCCTCGGCACAGCGCGACAGACGGCGGCCCTGGATGACCCGACAAACGGTTTCGCCTCTGGCCTCGAAGAGGCGATAGAGCTGTCTCAGCGACACCTCCAGGCGCTCAGCCAGCCAGGCTGGGCCCAGCTCGGGCTCCTGTAGTGCCTGGTCGATCAACTGACAGGCCCCTCGATAGAGCATGTCGTTATCGTCCACCACGGCGGAACAAGCCCTGCCTTCACCCAGAATCGGCGGCAACAAGGCGATGAGCGCATCGCCCATGGCGGCCGCATCGGTCGCCCCCGCCCCCTCACCCAGTTCGTGGGCCAGCAGGCGATTGACCGTCAATTGCAACAGCCGACCACTGGCAGTCTCACCGCCCAGCTTGCCGAAGGGGATCACACCTCGAGGCAGTCGTGGAGCCAGACTGGCCCGATCGAGATGCAAGGAGGCATGTTCGATCGACCCTTCCGGAAAAATCTCGCAGGGTCGGGCCGAATCCATCAGCAGCATCTCTCCCACGCCGAGCATCAGGCTTTGGCCCTGCTGGCTGATCCGCGCACGCCCGCGGCGCTGCACGATCAGGAAACAGAAGCGATCCTCCGCGCGGTCGGACAGCACCCGACGCCGGGAGATGCATCGGGCATTGGTCTGGATTCGCGCCAGCTCCAGGCCGGCACTGGCCTCGCGCGCCACGTTACCCTCGAAGGCGTTCATCAGCGGTGGAAAGGCCTCGAAGTCACCGCAGATACGGCGCAGGGCGGCATGCCAGGTGGAGAAGGCGTGACGTTTATCAGCCATGGTAGCTCCAGGGGAATATTTGTTGTTAGTGAAAATATTTTTACGTCATTCTTCCCTTTACTGCCATCGGGCGTTCAAGACTCCGGGCATGTCCTGTTCGCAGAGCTGCCGCCGCCCTTATGTTGCTTTATACAACAATAGTGGTTTCTAATAACATAATGCGCAAGCTGACGGCAGCGGCAAGGAACCGCTGATAACGACATCCCGGCTCGTCGCATCACAAGCACCGGCCTTCACCACCCCCAGGATGGGCTTGCAGCATCGGGACAACGGCACCCGCTCCGGCACGCAGCAATCTCCGTTTAATCAAGGTCGGGGGAGCTGTGTCGGTGAAAAGCCCTGCATGACTTACCATAACAATTCGGCAACTGAGGCATGCCATCATGCATACGGTCGTCCCCCAGCCCAACTCTCCGTTCGCAGGCTTGATCCATCGACGCAGCAGCGATATCGAGGAGCACGCTCACCTGTTCAGCGGCTGGCAGTGGCATTACGATCAGGTCACGCCCGGTCGCTTCGAAGGCAGCGTGACACAGCTGCATCTGAACGGCATGCAACTGGTACGCGACCGAGCCAACCAGGCGATGGTCAAGAATGGCGCCGCCTGGGCGGATGCGGTCACTTTCAGCCTGCCGTTGCAGGCCAGAGAGTACCGGGTTCACTGTCATGGACACGTCATCAACGGCCGATGCCTGCTCACGGCCCATGGCGACCACATCCCCGAGGTCCGTACTCCCGCAGACCTGGAGGTGCTATGCGTCGCCGTCGAGCAGTCGCTGCTCGAGGAGGTGCTGGAACGCCAACAGCGGAGCCTGAGCCTGCCGTCGACGGCGTACTACCGGCTAGCCGATGCCGACGATCCGGACGATCTGATCCCGCTCGTGCGTAGTCTCATGGACGAGCACTCGCAGCAGAACCAAGCGTTGCTGGCCCATGCTGCCATCCGCACCGGCATCCGTGACACCGTGCTGATGCATCTGCTGGACCGGATCGACAGCGAAGAGGTCACCCCCCTGACGCCCCATGCACGCAAGCGCATCGTCGACCGCGCCTGTGACTATGCGCTGGCGCATCGCGACGCCCCTCCCTCCATCGTCGATCTATGCAACCGGGTCGGTGCCAGCCGTCGTAAATTGCAGTACTGCTTCCAGGAAACCCTGGGCATCAATCCGGTCGCCTACCTGCGCACCCTGCGCCTTAACGCCGTCCACCGCGACCTGTTGCAGGCCGGTGGGACCCGGAACGTGCAGGATATCGCCGCGCACTGGGGCTTCTGGCATCTGAGCCGTTTCGCCGCCGACTATCGCCAGCTTTTCGGGGAGTGTCCTTCCGCTACCCTGCAGCGCGCCAAGCGCGATTTTGCCGAATCCGGATAACCCCGCTTCCGGGGCTCTCAGTAATGTGTTTGTTGACAACCACAACAAACACACCAAGAGAGCTGCCCCATGCGTTATCCCAACCTGACATCCGCTCTTTGCGGCACGGCCCTGATCTTCCTGTCTGCCAGCGGTCACGCCACCGAGAACGGCGCTCCCACCACACCGGCGGGACTGTACGACTTCGGCGCCGGCTTCACGCCCCCGCCCACCCCTGTCGGCACCTTCGGCCTGCGTACCGCCTTTTACTCAGCCAACAAGCTCAAGGACGGCAACGGCAACGATCAGCCGGTGGACTTCTCGCTGGATGTACTGTCCATCGGGCTAGCCTATCTGCGCATGACCGACCAGCAGATTCTCGGCGCCAGATACGGCTGGGGAGCGGTGCTGCCGTTCTTCCATATGGACGCCTCACTCGATGTACCCACGCCCTTCGGCACCTTCTCCGACAGTGCCGAAGTGTTCCGCCAGGCCGACCTGCAGGTGCTTCCCTTGATCCTGCAATGGAATCCCGCTCCCAACCTGGGCATCAACACGCAATTCCAGATCCAGGCCCCCACCGGAGATTACGATCCGGACCGCCTGGTCTCGCCCGGCCTGAATCGCTGGGCCTTCTCGCCCATTCTCAATGCCACCTACATCACCGAGAGCGGCTTCGAGGTCTCCTCCAGCTTTCAGCTCGATTTCAATACCCGCAATCCCGACACCGACTATCGCAGCGGCGTGGAGTATCGCCATGACTTCGCCCTGGGCCAGCACATCGGCAGTTGGACGGCAGGCCTAGGCGGCTACTACTACCGCCAGATCACCGATGACGACGCCCCTGGCCTGACCGACGGCAATCGCGCCCAGGTGATGGCGCTGGGACCGGCAGTCAGCTTCTTCCAGCCAGGTCTGCCGGCCGTGTGGTTGCACGCCTACAAGGAGTTCGAAGCCCGCAACCGTACCGAGGGCTACACCGTGGCGCTGCGCATCGCCAAGGCATTCTGACGAGGACTTTCATCATGGTGGATCAAAATACAATGCCCCGTCAGGCGACGGGGCGGCGGGAAGGGGCGGTGATCTTGCTGGGCAGCAGTCTGACCATCGTCGGCTCGGTCATGGTCGCGCCCATCCTGCCCAAGCTCGGGGCCGAATTCGGCCCGGTGGAACCGAATGCGGGTCTGTTGATCCCGTTGGTCGTCACCGGCCCCGCTCTGGCGATTGCGCTCTGCGCCCCACTCGCCGGCTGGCTGGCGGACCGCTTCGGCCGCAAGAATCTGCTGGTACTGGCAACCCTGCTCTATGCCCTGCTGGGCGCCGTCCCGGCGCTGCTGAACGACCTCAATGCCATCGTTGGCATGCGCTTGCTGTTCGGCTGTGCCGAAGCCGCAATCATGACCTGCTGCGCCACGCTGATAGCCGACTACTGGAGAGGCGAGGAGCGGTTTAAATACGTCAACTACCAGGTGGTCACCATCGGCGTGATGGGAGCCCTCTTCTTCGTCATCGGCGGTGTCCTGGGCGAACACTCCTGGCGCACCCCCTTCTACCTCTATCTGCTGCCGCTACTGCTGATTCCCGCCATGCTGAAGATACTGTGGGAGCCGGTCCGGCACACCCCGCAAGTGGCGGAGGAACTTCCGCAGGGCCAGGTCAACAAGCTCGCCCTGCTGGTCGGTTACCTGCTGATATTCTGCGGCATGGTGCTGGTCTTGATCATCGCAGTACAGACACCGGCCCTGCTGGTCAGCATCGGCATCACCTCGAGCACCCTGATCGGCATGGCAGCCGGGTTCGGCCTGCTCTCCACGCTGGTCGGATCGCTGCTGTGGCCGGTGATGCGCCGCCTGCTCGGCATTCGCGGCTGCAACGTCCTGCTGCTGTCATTGATTGCCCTGGGACTTTGGCTGTTGTCCAACGCGCAGAGTTACAACGCGGTGCTGCTAGGTGTCTTCATTCACGGCATCGGCGCCGGCCTGCTGGTTCCCAACGCCATGGCCCCCGTGATGAACGCTCTCACTCCCCGCACCCTGGGCCGCGGCATGGGCGGCTTTACCTCCTGCCTCTACCTGGGCCAATTCGTCAGTCCGCTGGCGGTCGCCGCAATGATCGCCACCCTGGATACCGACCTGCGCGGCGCGATCTCGGCACTCGCCCTGGCCAGCCTGGCCGGCGCCTGCCTCTGGCTGCTGGCTCAACTGCATGCCAGTCGCTCGGCCCCATCGTCTCCGACCTCGGTCTCTTGAAGCCTGCGCCCTGACGCGCCAGCTTCCCCCACCGGACACTGCCTCAGCCAAGGATGGCGTTGTTCTTTCCCACTGAACAGGTAACACCATGCGCGATATCCAAACGTTGATCGATCAATCGGACGCCACGGCCCTGGCGGCGCTCATCAAAGGCGGCGATCTCCAGCCCAGCGAACTGCTGGAGGCAACGATCCAGCGCCTGGAGAAAGTCGAGCCGCAGCTCAATGCGGTGGCAGAAAAGCTCTACGACACGGCCCGACAGCAGCAGCCGGCAGCGGGGCCCTTTCATGGCGTTCCCACGCTGGTGAAGGATCTGTTCTCGCCTCTCACCGAGGCGCGCATGTCCAATGGTTCCTTGGCCCTGGGCGAAGCGCGCCCGGGCATGGACGACGAGATGGTCAGCCGCCTGCGTCGGGCCGGCTGTGTCTTCGTCGGCACCAGCACCTCACCCGAGTTCGGCACCTCCTACAGCACCGAATCGACTCGCTTCGGCGCCACCTGTAACCCTTGGAACCTCGAACGTAGCGCCGGCGGTTCCAGCGGCGGCGCCGCGGCGCTGGTGGCCGCTCGGGTCGTACCCTTTGCCCACGGTAACGACGGCGGTGGCTCTCTACGCGTACCCGCCTCCTGCTGCGGCGTATTCGGCCTCAAACCCAGCCGCGGCTTGATGCCCAGCGGGCCGCTGGCCGGCGAGGGCTGGGGCGGCATGGGCACGGCCCATGCCATCACGCTCTCGGTTCGCGACAGCGCGGCGCTGCTGGATGCAACCGCCGGCGCCGACCTGGGGGCTCCCTACGCAGCCCCTGCCCGACCGCAGAGCTATGTCGAGGCGATGCAGCGTCCGCTGCAGCCGCTCAGAATCGCGCTGATCGAGCATCTCGATCCCTGGCCATCCTCTGCCGAGGCGCTGGCCGCCGTGCGCCACTCCGCCGCCCTGTGCGAGCAGTTGGGCCATGAGGTGATCCCTGCCACCCTGCCGGTCGACCTGCCCCGCTTCCTCGATCAGGCCTTCGACATCATCGGACCCAACACCCGCAAATACCTCGAGCTGCTAGGACAGCTGCGCGGCGCACCGGTGAGCGATGCCGAGCTGGAGCCGAGAACCCGTATCTATCTCAGGGAGAAAGGCAACATCGGTGCCATTCAGTACATTCGGGCCATCGAGGGCATGCATGCCCTTGGCCGCACGCTGGCCAATTTCATGCGCGACTACGACCTGATTCTGACCCCGACGCTGACCCGCGAGCCACCACGGATCGGCGCTCTGGACGTCACCGACCCCAACGCCGATCTGACAACGCTGATCGAGTGCTTCCACAGCTATTCGCCGTTTACCGCTCTGTTCAACGCCAGCGGCCAACCCGCCATGTCGGTGCCGCTGTACTGGACGAGCGCCGGTCTGCCGATCGGCGCTCACTTCGCCGGCCGCTTCGGCGACGAAACGACCCTGCTGGCATTGGCCCATCAGTTGGAGGCGCTGCAGCCGTGGGCGTCACGCCGTCCGCCGCTGAATGCCTGCGCCGCGTAGCCCCACCGGAACTTCAGCAACGAAAAAAGGGCGCTCGCGTGGTGGACTCGAGCGCCCTCTACGGCGGTATCGACACACTGGTGTCGGCCGTCACCCCACCTTGACGATCAGCGCCGCGGCGGAGTCGCCGGCGGCGCAGCCGGTCACCAGGGCGTAGCCGCCGCCCTTGAGTGCGGTCTCCTCGATGGCTTCGATCAGCAGCCGCGCCAAGGTCGGCGCCTGGGGGTGGCCGTAGACCAGCGAGGTGCCGTAATTGTTGAAGCTGTGGGCGTCGAGCCCCAGCGCCTTCGAAAGGTGCAGGTCGTTGGCGATGAAGGGCGTGTGGTTCTTGATCGTCTTGATCTGATCCAGCCGGAGATCGGCCCGGGCGAGCGCGCGCTTGACCGACTCGGCCGGCGCCATCGGCATGTGCGCCGGCTTGGTGCGGGCATGGCCGTAGGCCACCACCTGCACCGCCATCTGCGGGTCACGGCTGAGCTCGACGGCCCGCTCGCGGGTGGTGACGAGAATACCGGCATTGGCATCGGCCGGGTGGGTCTGGGCCCCGTAGGTATGGATACCGTCCGGCTGCACGCAGCGCAGCTTGGCGAGTCCCTCGGCGGAGGTCGCGGTGACCCCTTCGTCGGCCTCGACGAGCTTGGTCTCCTTGCGTGAGACCGCCACCTCCACCGGGAACATGTAACGCTTCTGGAAGGCGCGCTCGTTGGCCAGGGCCTCGGCGTACTGCTCGTAGCGCCGCAGGGTCAGCTCATCGGCCTGCTCACGGCTGAAGCCGTGCTCCCGCGCCACGTTCTCGGCGGTGGTCAGCATGTCCTTGCCGGTGGCTGGATCGGCGGCGATGTTGTCCATGTTCCAGTTCTCGGCGATCACCTCGCCGCCCGGCCCGTTGGGGTTGGGCCAGATGGTGTGCGGGCCGTTGGAGGGCCGGTCGGCCAGCAGGCAGTAGGTGGTGTCGAAGCTACCGGAGTCCACCGCCAGGGCGGCATTGAATACCGCAGTAGTTGCGGTCGCACAGGCCTGGGTGATGTTCTGCCCCGGGGCCTGGCCGGCGCCCATCATGGCCGCGGCCCAGGGGGCGCCGTAGAAGATCGACTTCTGCCCCACCGACACCCCCAGATAGAGGTAGTCGATGAGCGTGGGATCGATGTCGCGGGCGGCGAACCAGCGCTTGCTGGTGGCCGCGCCCAGCTCGATGGAGTTGACGTTGGCCAGGCTGCCCATCCACTTGCAGAAGGGGGTGGTGTAGTAGCCGCCGTAGGGGATGTAGGCGTTCTTGAACATGTCAGGTCTCCAAATACCGTTCAGTCGCGGGTCAGGTGCGCACGCAGGCCGCCCCACTGGGGCTGGAAGAGTTCCGCCGGCATCTCGCGTAGCTCGCTGGCAATGCGCGGTACGAAGTCCATGGCCGCCAGGATGTCGCGCTCGACGTCCAGCCCGGGGGCGATTTCGGTCAGGGTGATCTCGCCGTCGAGCAGCTCGAACACGCAGCGCTCGGTGACGAACAACACCGGCTTGCCGGTCTCGTGGGCGTAGCGACCGCTGAAGGTGATCTGGTCGACCCGCTGGACGAACTTGCGCCGCGGCCCCTCCTCGAGAATCCGCAGGCTGCCGCCCTCGACCGCCACCTTACCGCCGTTGGTGAAGGTGCCGCAGAACACCACCTTGCGGGCGTTCTGGCTGATGTTGATGAAGCCGCCCGGCCCCACCACCTTGTCGCCGAACTTACTGACGTTGAGGTTGCCCTCGTGGTCGGTCTGGGCCAGCCCCAGGAAGCACACGGCCAGGCCGCCGCCATCGTAGAAGTCGAACTGGTAGCCGTGGTCGATGATCGCCTCGGCGTTGTAGGCGGTGGCGAAATCGCCGCCGCTGGCCGGCACGCCGCCGTAGGTGCCGAGTTCGGTGGTCAGCGTCATCAGATCGCTGACGCCCTCTTCGGCCGCCACGCTGGAGACCCCTTCCGGCATGCCGATGCCGAGGTTGACCACCCCGCCCGGCACCAGCTCCATGGCGGCGCGGCGGGCGATCACCTTGCGCGGGTCCAGCGGCAGCGGCTTGATGCCGCCCAGCGGCACCCTGAGATCGCCGGCCAGGGCCGGGTTGTAGGTGGTGGTGATGGTCTGCATGTGGTGCTCGGGCTCGGCCACCACCACGTAGTCGACCAGGTCGCCAGGCACCTTGACCTGCTTGGGATGCAGGCTGCCCTGGGTGGCCAGGTACTCCACCTGGGCGATGACGATGCCGCCGCTGTTCCTGGCCGCCTGGGCCATCGAGAGCTGCTCGAGGAACAGCGCCTCGCGCTCCATGCTCAGGTTGCCGCGCTCGTCGGCGGTGGTGGCACGGATTACCGCCACGTCCACCGGGAAGGTGCGATACAGCAGCCACTCCTCGCCTTCCAGCTCGACCAGCTTGACCAGGTCTTCCTCGGCGGCGCTATTGGCCTTGCCGCCCTCCAGGCGCGGGTCGACGAAGGTCCCGAGCCCCACCTTGCTGAGCACGCCGGGCTTCTTACCGGCGATATGCCGCCACAGGTGCGCCAGCACGCCCTGGGGCAGCAGGTAGCCCTCGACGCGGTTCTCGCGAATCAGCTCGCCCATGCGCGGAGCCTGACCGGTATGGCCGCTGATCAAGCGCTTGACCAGGCCGGCGTGGCCGAGGTGGTTCATGCCGCGGCTCTTGCCGTCGCCGCAGCCGCAGCTGTGCGCCACGGTAAGATCGCGGGGCGCCCCGGTCTCCAGGAAGCGCTGCTCCAGGGCCGTGGCCACGGCCTCGGCGAAACCGCACAGGCCGGCGGTGGTCCAGATGACCGTATCGCCGTCCTGGATCAGGTTCGCCGCGGCAGCGCTGTCGATGATCTTGTCCACTCTTACGCCCTCTTGCGAAGCCATCTATATAATTGGTTAATATATTGTTTATTAAGCAAACATATAATCTGAAAACGTATGACGGTGACTTGAGCGCCCCGGCCTCGGCGACCGGGATGCTCGCTCAGCCGGTCAGTACCAGCACGATCTGGGGATAGAAGATCACCAGGGCCACCACCAGGATGTCGGCCACCAGGAAGGTCGACACGCCGCGGAAGATGTCCATCAGCGAGGCGTACTGCCCGGCCACTCCCTTGATGACGAAGATGTTCATGCCCACCGGCGGCGTGATCATGCCGATCTCCAGCAGCTTGACCAGCAGCACGCCGAACCAGATCAGGCTGACGTCGTACAACTCGAAGATCGGCAGTAGCACGGGCAGGGTCACCAGCATGGCGCCGAAGGGCTCCATGAACAGCCCGAGGAACAGGTAGATCAGCACCACCACCAGCATCAGTTCGAGATAGGACGGATCCCAGCCGCTGACGGCGCCGGTGATGTAGCCGGCCACGCCGCTCAGGCTCAGGAACATGGTGAACATGCTGGCACCGACGCCGATGATCAGCAGCGCCGAGGTGGTGGAGAGCGTCTCGAGCAACGCCGCCTTCATGGCCCTGCCATCCAGCCGACGCAGCAGCAGACCGATCAATATCGCCCCGGCGGCACCGACGGCGCCGGCCTCGGTGGCGGTGAAGAAGCCGGAGAAGAGCCCGCCGAACACCAGTATGCCCAGCGCCAGTACCGGCCAGATATCGAGCAGTGCCTGACGCGGAGACACCTCGCGGGCGCCAACCGCCTCCCGGGGCACGATATCGGGGCGTAGCCAGCTCACCACCAGGATCACGATGCAGTAACTCACCGCGGTCAGCAGGCCGATGGTGATGCCGCCCAGGAACACCTGAGTGATCGAGACCTGGGCGAACACCCCGTAGACGATCATCAGGATGCTGGGAGGAATCAGCGCCCCGATGGTGCCGCCCGCCGCAATGGTGCCGCAGGCGAAGCTGGGCTTGTAGCCGCCCTTCACCATCTCGGGTATCGCGATGCGCCCCATGGCCGCCGAGCAGGCGACGCTGGAGCCGCTCACCGCCGCAAAGCCGGAGCTGGCAAAGATGCTCGAAATGGCCACGCCGCCCGGCAGCCAGCGGAACACCACCTTGGCGGCATTGAACAGGCCGTTGGTCAGACCGGCGTGGTAGCAGACGAAGCCCATCAGCAGGAACATGGGTACCGCACTGAGCGTCCACTTGGCGATGAACTCATAGGGCGTCGACGAGAGCATGCCGATGGCGGTGTTCCAGCCGAACATCATCGTCATGCCGCCCAATGAGACCGACACCAGAGCAAGCGCAACCGGTACGCGAAGTGCCAGCAGGACAAGGAGAATGATCAAGCCATAGAAACCGGTCGCAACGGACATGAATTACCTTTCCTCTTGCGCGGGAGAATCGTACGTCGTTCCCGTCGCCAGCAGCGGCAGCCTGACCACACAGACCAGGGCAGCCAGTGCAAAGGCCACGGGCAGTACGAAATAGGTCGGCCAAACGGGCATCGGCACGTTGAGGGACATGACGTAGGCGCCGATCTGGTACTGCTCCATGGCCTTGCCCCAGGTAGCCACGGCCAGCGTGGCGTAGATGGCCGCCGAGAGCAGCGATACCAGAACGTCGGAAATGCGGATCAGCCTGGGGCCCATCAGGCCTTCCAGCGCTTCGACGCTGATCATGTTGCGGCGCCACTCGACCCAGCCCAGCGGCAGCAATGCCAGGGTGATCAGGTAGTAGCGGGTCACCAGTTCCAGCGTGGCGGGAATGGAGATCGACAGCGTCGAGCGCAGCACCACATCGAGCGTGATGTGCACCACCATCAGCAGAATCCCCAAAGTGCCAAGCAGCGCCAAGCCGACAGCGGCGAGGTTGGTCAGGCGATAAATCAGAGCCATGGGGCGTCTCCTACATCAAGGAAAACACTGCACGAATGCCGGCCCGAAGGCCGGCCATTCGTGAGGTACACAACCTACTCAGCTGCCGTAGGTGGCGAAGTCGACGTCACTCCAGATTTCACGCTTCATCGCCTCGGCGATGGCCTCGTGGTCGTCGCCGATCTCCTCGACGATCTCGGTCCACTTGTCGACCAGCGCCTGGAAGCGCTCGATCTTGCCCTCGGCATCCTCAACGCCATAGCGACGCTCGGCCTGCTCCGCGGCGTAGACCAGATCCTCTTCGATGAAGGCCGGAATGGCATCGAGAAGATCCTGTTCGGGCTCGAGAATCTCGATGCCGCTCTCCTTGGCAATGTCGCGCGCCTCTTCGGCCATCTCGTAACCCCAGCGCTGGGTGATGGCGGCGCTCGCCTCGACGGAAGCGTGAATCATCGCCTCCCGCTGTTCCTCCGTCAGGCTGTCCCAGGCCTGCTGGCCGATGGCGTGGGAGATGGTGCTGTGGAAGGTGCCCAGCTCGACGTCGGTCACGTAATTGAGCACGTCGTCGAGGCGGAAGGAAATGATGTCGGCGATGGAGGCAATGGTGCCTTCGATCACGCCCTGGGAGAGCGACTCATAGGTTTCACCCACCGACATGGTGGCCGGTGTCAGGCCGACCGACTCGGCCCAGCGGGAGTACTGCGGGCCGCCGACGCGCATGCGCAGGCCGCGCAGGTCGGAGAGGGAGCGCACCGGCTTGGTGCTCAGGATGCGATAGAGGTCAGAGGCATGCGAGCTGGTGTAGACGATGCCCAGCGCCTTGAGCTCTTCCTGACATTCCGCACAGGTAACGATATATTCCATCACCGCCGCCGCCATGGCATGGGGCGTGGTGCCGAGGAAGGCCATGTCGCCGACCAGGTTGATCTCGGGGAGGTCGGCCGGGAAATAGGCCGGCAGGAACAGCCCCGCCTCCACCAGGCCGCTGCGGATGGCATTGCGCATGTTGCCGATGTTGGCCACCTCGGTGCCCAGCAGGTTGCCCCTCAACTCGCCGTTGGTCTTCTCCTCCAGGCGCTCGGCAAACTGGGTGAACATCGGGTTGTAGGCGGGATGGGCGGGCGGCACCCCCGGCGCCATGCGCAGCTCACGGGCCTGGGCATGGCTGGCGAGCGCCAGACTCCCGACGGTGACGGCAATGGCAACGGTCTTGAGCAGCGTGTGATTCGTCATGGGTGTCTCCAGACAGGTTATATTTGTTTGTATGTTAAACAATGGTTCTTATCATCTATCTTTGAGCTGATTATAGTCCACTCATCAACCCCTCTCGATACCCGACTTTGGTCTAAGTTCGCTTGACCCACGACCTCTCTAGACGGGAATCGATAAAAGGCCCGGCGAGTCGCGTTCTCGCGGGCCGAAAGCAAGCTAGTCGGACACAGAGCACCTTGGCATCAGAAGCTGACGCTGAGACCCGCCGCCACGTTGTTGTCGGTGCGGTCGTAACGAGCGGCCTCAAGGAAGCCGTACACCTTGTCGTTGAAGTGGTGGCGCACGATACCCACCCAGGCATCGTTGTCGAGATCGAAGTTGCGGTTGTTCTCGGCGTAGCCGAGGGAGACCGACCAGGCATCGCTCAGATTGGCTGAGACGTTCACGCCCCAGGCGTCGAAGTCGGAGGCACTGTTGCTGTTCTCGCGGTCGTCGTTGCGCTCGTAGACCCCGCCCAACTGCACCATGCCGAAGTCGTAGCCGATGCCGAAGGCGGTACGGTGCAGGTTGTCGATGCCCGGGCGGCGCACCTCGGTATGACCGATGCCGAAGTTGAGCGGCCCTTCGTTGTAGACCAGGCGCCCCGACACAACGTCGAAATCCTGATCGTTCTGAGCATTGGTGGTGAGCACGGCACCGATGACCTGGAAGCCGCCGAAGCGCGGCGAGCCGTAGGAGAGCACGTTGAAGCCCTGTTCACCCTGGCCGAAGATGGCGTTCTGCCCGGTCTGGGCATGGAAGCGGTTGTACTCGAAGACATCGATGTTGTTGTAGATCTGCCCCCAGGAGCCGGAAGGCACCCGCGGCTGCAGGCCGATCGTGCCGTAGTCGGTCATCAACAGCACGCGAGCGGTGCGGAGGTAGATCTCGCCGTCGTCTTGGCGGTAAGCGCCCGGCGTCCAGGTCTGCTCGTCTACGGAGTTGATGGCATTGGCGAAGTCGGCCACCAGGTCGTAGCGGATACGCAGGCTGGGATTGACGGTGTAAACCCCACCCACACCGGCTTCGGCCCGGAAGGCCCAGAGGTCGAGGTCGCGATCGCTTACGTCGAGTACGCCGCCGGTCACGTTACCGGAGAAGGTGGGGCCGCTGTGTTGGGTGTCGGCCAGGGCCTGGCCGGATACCGCAGTGGCCAGGGCGAAAGCGAGAGGCGTCAAGGTCAGTCGTTGGAGCGTTGTCATTGTGTGTTCCCATTGTGTGTCTTGTTGGCGAGCAGCGCGCTCAAACGCTGCACAACAATACTTTCCAACAAACAAATTGTTGTCAAACACAATGTTTATATCAACATATCGTCCGCATAACGAACAATTTGGGAGGCTATAAAAACACAATCGATACAAAGTGTTGCAGAGCTTTCGAGGGCGTGTATCGCCAACCTCTCACACAGCTTCCCTTGCTAAAGTCGAATGCCACAGCCCCCTGCATCTGCAGAGGTCCTTTCTGCTCCCCCCTTTCCTAGCATGGCTCTCGCACCTCTCCCCCAAGAAAGGACGACCCCATGCGTAGCCCCTACAAGAACAACGCCATCGCCCTCGCTGCACTGGCCTCCCTATCTTCCACTGCGGCTCTGGCGGCTGCGCCGGAAGCCCCCGAGAGCGCCTGGACGACGGCAACGCTGATCGAATCCCGGGCCAACATGTTTCACCCCGCGCTCAACCACCTGACCTTCCAGTCCCTCGACAAGATGTTCTCCACCCGGGCCGTGATGGCACCATCCGCATCATGGCAACTGGAAGAAGCACCACTGGAGCTCGACGGGACCTTCACCCTGGAAGGCGAGGACGTCTCCCTCGAGGAGTTTCTGGAAGGGACGAGAACCAACGGCCTGCTGGTCATCAAGGATGGCAAGATCGCCTACGAGCGCTACCGCAACGGCCTCGACGAAACGACCCCGCACGCCGTGTTCTCGGTCTCGAAATCGATCCTCGCCACCCTGGTCGGCCTGGCCGTCGAGGATGGCAGCATCGCCAGCCTCGACGACAAGGTGGTGGACTATCTGCCGGCCCTGGCAGGCACCGGCTACGAGGATGTCAGCGTTCTCGATGTGCTGAGGATGCGTTCCGGCGTGGACTGGGAAGAAGTGTACGAGTTCGGTGGCACCACCCAGCTCACCGAGGTGCACGACAACGCTCTGGTCGGCTATCGCTACCGCTGGTGCGACTACGCCGCCTCATCCGCCGAGGGCAAGTACGAGCCCGGCGAGAAATTCAACTACTCGACCCTGGATACCAGCGTGCTCGGCTGCGTGCTGGCGAGCGCCGTGGGCACCACGGTGGCAGAGTACATGACCGAGAAGCTGTGGCAGCCCGCCGGCATGGAGTTCGACGCCTACTGGATCATGGATGGGCCGGAGCCCGTTGGGGATGAGTTCTACGGTGCCGGCTTCAATGCCACGCTGCGCGACCTCGGCCGCTTCGGCCTCATGATGCTCGAGCAGGGCGAAGCCAACGGCACTCAGGTGGTCTCCGCCGACTGGGTGGCAGCCTCCACCGTGTCCGATCCCGGCTACGAGCGCATCGCCGACGAGGCCACCATCGGCTATCAGTATCAGTGGTGGACCTTCCCCGACCGGGAAGCCTACTCCGCCATCGGCATCAACAACCAGTTCGTCTACATCGATCCGCAAAGCCAGACGGTGATCGTCAAACTGAGCCACACGCCAAACGCCCAGGGCTGGGAAGAGGATACCCTGGCTTTCTTAGAGAAGGTTTCACAGCTGACGCCTTGAGCTTGGCCTTGAACCCGAACCCGAACGCAGCACGGCCACCCAACCGGGTGGCCGCCCTCGTTCACTCATCGCCGGGGTGACGCAGCGCCGAGATCAGCTCCACCTTATTGCTGACGCCCAGCCGCAGGTAGGCATTGCGCAGATAGGTTCTGGCCGTGGCGGGGGTAACGCCCAAGGCACGGGCCACCTCCTTGTAGGAGCTGCCCTGGGAATAGAGCCGCGCGGCGCTGAGCTCCCGGGGGGCGAGCGCCGAGGTGTGGCGGCGGGAACACATCGTCAGCGAGATCAGCTCGCCGCAGGGCTGCACGACGATCTCCCTGCTGCGTCCCGGGTAGAAGGTGCAGGGTGCCCGCGCGAGCATGTCGGAGAGGTAGCCAGGCAGGCGGGAGCCATGCCAATCGGCATACCCCTCGTTGAGTGCCGCCCCCACTTCCCTGCCGATATAGAGCAGCTCCCCCTGCCGGCTCGAGAGCGCGTAGCCATCCCAGGCGTTCGACAGGCCATCGGAGCGCACCGCCTCCAGATGCGCTTTCCAGCAGCGGGCCAGGTGCCGAACGAACTCCTCCATCAGCAGCGCGTCGACCTCATCGAAGCCGAAGCGGGACCTGCCGCGATTGATCGATACGAAGAACAGCATGCCGCTGGATGGGAAATCCAGCGTCACGGCCATGCTGTGGTAGATGTCATGCCGTTCGCAGAACGCTCCCACCGCCGTTTTCGCATCCTCCGGCCTGTCGCCGTAACACTCTCTAACGGCCTTGCCCAGTTGGGAGATCGAGCCGTTGGCGAAGCGGTCTAGCGCGGAGATGTGGTTCCATTCCGCCGCGAAGGATGGGCACAAGCCAAGGCTGCCGTGCATCAGATTCTTCGCCGGTGACTCACCCGAGGGCACGTAAACCTGGCCCCACCATGCCGTATCGAAGCTCACCACGTTGGCGAAGCCTCGAATGGCCTGGTGCAGCCAGCTTCCGGATGAGGGGCAGCGGGGTATCTCGGCCAGCCCCAGCACCTCGCGGCTGAAGCGCTGCAGCACCTGCGTATCGACCGCGGAAACAGATGTCTTGTCATTGTTGTCATTCATATCGTCACCTGCCTTTCGGCCTCAGAGCACCTCGACCTAACCCGATCACGCTCAGCCGAGATGCAAGACGCTCGGCGGCGGTGGCTCGCGATACAGCTCCTCGACGATGGCGGCCCGGTTATCGAGCACCGCACGCTGGTTGATCGAGCCCTTGTCGGTGACCTCGTGGGCATCCAACCGCGGCGGCTCGTCGAGCAGTACCAGGCGCCGCACCCGGGTGGAGCTGCCGGTGCTGTGGGCATCCAGGTCGCGCAGCATCTGCCGGAAGCGCTCGCGCACCGGCTCGCTTGCCAGCACCGTGGCGGAATCGGCCTCGCGGCCCAGCCCCACCAGCTCGCGACACTTCTCCAGATCCGGGAACACCATGACTGAGATATAGGGCTTGTCGATGCCGGCGATCACCACATCCTTCACGTGGGGGGCGCCGGCCTCGATGATGCGCGCCCGCAGCGGCCCGACGCTGACCCAGGTGCCGGTATCGAGCTTGAAGTCCTCGGAGATGCGACCGTCGAAGCGCATACCGCGCTGGGGGTCGTCCGGATCGATGAACTTGACCGCATCGCCCAGGCAGTAGAAGCCCTCCTCGTCGAAGCTCTTGGCAGTGAGCTCCGACTGACGCCAGTAGCCCGGCATCACGCTGGGGCCCTTCACCCGGCACTCCAGCTTGCCGCTGTTGGGCACAAGCTTGATCGTCACGCCGCGGGCCGGCAGGCCCACCACGCCCGACTTGGACTCCTCCAGCGAAGCGAACATGGCCGAGGGCGCGGTCTCGGTGGCGCCCAACCCCGTGAGCATGCCCACCTTGCAGCCCAAGGTCTGGACGGCCAGCCGGTCGAGCTCGTCCCAGATGTGCTGGGAGAGCCCCGCGGCGGCGAAGAACATCAGATTGAGCCGCGAGAAGAAGGTCTCGCGCAGGGCATCCTCGCGCTTCAGGTAATCCACCAGGATCTCGAAGCCCTTGGGCACGTTGAAGTACACCGTGGGGGCGAGCTCGCGTAGGTTGGCGATGGTCTTCTCAAACTCCCCCGGCACCGGACGGCCGTCGTCGATGTAGAGGCTGCCGCCGTTGTACAGCGCAATGCCGATGTTGTGGTTGCCGCCGAAGGTGTGGTTCCACGGCAGCCAGTCCACCAGCACCGGCGGCTGGTCGCGCAGGAACGGCATCAGCGAGGCCAGCATCTCCTGATTGGAGCAGAGCATGCGGTGCGTGTTGATCACGCCCTTGGGCATGCCGGTGGAGCCCGAGGTGAACAGGAACTTGACGATGGTATCGGGGGCAACGGCCGCGCGGGCCGCATCCACCGCCTCGGTGGGCGGCGTATCCAGCAGCGCCTCGAAAGCGTCCAGATTGGGAAAGCCGGTGGCGTCCACCGCCACACAGCCGCAGTCGGCCGGCTGCACCGCCGCCAGTGCCGGCGCAAAATCCTTGGCCTTGTCGACCAGCAGCAGGCCGGGGGTCAGCAGTTCGACGATATGGCGCAGCTTGGCGTAGTCGCGGCTGACCAGCGAATAGGCCGGCGAGATGGGGGCAAACGGCACGCCCACGTACATGGCCGCCAGGGCCAGCAGCATGTGCTCGATGGAGTTGCCGCTGAGAATGACCAGCGGCCGCTCGACGCTCAGTTGGTGATTCAGCAGCGCCTGAGCCAGGCAGCGTACGCGGCTCAGGGTGTCGGCATAGCTCAGGCGCTGCCATTCGCCGCTGGCATCGCGCCGCGCCACGAAGGTTCTCTCCGGCGCCTCGCTGGCCCAGCGCTCCAGACACTCGAGCAGCGTAGCGGGATAGTCGCCAAGAGGCTCCTCGATGCTGAGCAGTTGGGTGCCGTCATCGCGCGAGACCAGTCGGGCCGTGGCGGTGCCCAGGTGAACATCGCGAAAGGGGTGAAGCATGAGCGCTCCTGCTGTTGTGATCGTTGTCAGGGTCGAAAGGGGCATTCGCTACCCTCGGCCTGGGAGCCTTGGTAACATGGGTCCAGTATTTTTTTAAATTGTTGGATAGTCAAACATTTAACCACCATAACATTATATTTGGGAATGCCAACAAAAGGCGGCAAAAGACAAGGAATATCAAAAAGATATGCGGATCGCCGGGAGACATCCGCCAGGCTTGGATACGACTAAAGTTGACCCCAAGCAGGCCCCGCCAGCCGCTATCCGATAGGCTATTCACTGATCCGCCCGCGTGGCTCACCCTAGGTCAGGACCCACATATCCATGAGCAACGACGACCAGAACGGAATCGACTACTCCATGCTGCAATCCCGCCTCGGCTACAAGCTACGCCGGGCGCAGCTCGTCTACTTCGACGTCTTCTTCGAAGCCTGCGCCCAGGAAGGCATCACGCCGGGGCTGTTCAGCATCCTCGCCATCATCTACCACAACCCTGGCTTGACCCAGTCGGCGGTTTCCACGGCCCTGAACGTGGACCGCTCCGCCATGGTGGCGGCCATCGACAAGCTGGAGAGCATGGAGGTGGTAGAGCGGCGCAAGTCGAAGAACGACCGCCGCTCCTACGCGCTCTACCTGACCGAGAAGGGCAAGGAGTTCACCGAGCGGCTCAACCGCAAGGTCTCTGCAGGCGAAGACCGCTTCGACAAGTTCATGAAAGAGGGCGAGCGCGAATGGCTGCTCGACCTTCTCGACCGCATCATCGATCACCGCAAGGGCAACTGAGGCCGCTGCTCCCCAGTAAGCGGCGCTGTCGCCATACCAGTGCCCCTGACGCTCATGCATCCAGGGTCGTGGCCCGGCGTAACTCTCTGGGTTGGCTGAAGTCGAAGCGCCGTCCGCGGTGCAACGTACAGCGGTTATCCCAGATCACCAGGTCGCCGGGGCGCCAGCAATGGCGATAGACGAACGCCGGCTGAGTGGCATGCTCGAGCAGGTCGATCAGCAGCATGCGCCCTTCCGGTAACGTCCAGCCGTCGATGGCGCAAGCATGAACGGAGATGAAGAGCACCTGGCGGCCGGAGCCCGGGTGGGTTCTCACTAACGGCCAGTACGCCGGGGGAATGGCTTGCTTCTGGGCCTCGGTATAGTCGGTGTCGCCAAGCATGAAGCGTGAATGCAAGGCGTAATGCTGCGCCTGGAGCCCTTCGATCTCCTGCCTGACGGCTTCCGGCAAGGCATCGTAAGCGGCTCGCAGGTCGGCAAACTCGGTTTCTCCACCCTGTTCGGGCACCCGTACGGCCGATAGCAACGAGTAGCGTGCCGACGGCTTCTGGAAGGAGGAGTCGCTATGCCACAGCTGGTTGGCGATATTGCTGACGATCTTGCGATCCGTACGCTGCGCCAGACGCCCGCTGCTGTCGGCCACATTGGAGATATCGGCTAGCTCTGCGTGTTCGAGGCGCTCCTGACTCTGCTTGAGTTTCTTCAACCCCATATCCAGAGGCCCGAAGGACCTGGCCAAGGCCAGTTGCTGGGTTTGCGTCAGCGGCTGATCCCGGAATATCAGCACCGCATACCGGTCGATGGCCGCTTCGATGGCGGCGACCTGTGTCTCGTCGAGGGGCTGGCGAAGATCCAGCCCGGTGACTTCGCCCACGAAGTGAGGATGCAGCGGCGTTACGTCGAGTCTCATGGTAATGACCTCCAGGCCCTTGGTTTTCCCGCCTCCAGGGTTAGCGCACAGCACGACACGCTCATTTGGATGCCCCGTTACCGGCGGTATAAGGCAACGACGCTCCACGAACCTGTGAGAACTGCCGCATGGCGAGTACCAGCGTGACCGCTGTCATGCCGATCAGCGTCGAGACGAGCTCGGGAAAGCCGATCAACAGCCCGCCGATGAACAGAACCGGCCTGGCCCAGTTGCGCACCTGACCGAATCCCATCAGACGCCCCTCCGAACCTCCCGCGATCAGGACGATGGCCAGCACGTTCAGCGCGAACCAGATGGCCGTGAGATAAAGCGGGCCCTGGAAGATCAGCGCTGGCTCGAACAGGAAGAAGATGGGAATGAAATAGAGCACGATGCCCAGCCGGGCTGCATGCAGGCTCGTCTGCAGCGGATCCGAGTCGCTGATTCGCGATGCCAGGAACGCCGCCAAGGCCACCGGTGGCGTAATCGCCGCCAGGGTCGCGTAGTAGGCGATGAACAGATGAATGGCCAGGATATTCAGCCCTGCCATCTGTTCCAGTGCCGGGGCCAGGGTCAGCGCCAGCATCAGATAGGCGGCCACGATCATCCCCAACATGCCGAAGATCAGGCACACGCCGATACCGATCGCCAGCACCAGTACGATACTGCCACCGCCCATGCGCACCAGCTCCGAGGCAATCGCCGGCGCCACGCCAGTGGCCATCAGCCCGCCCAGGATGAAACTCGTGGGAAGCAGCAGCCCCATGGTCTGGCTCAGCAGCTTGCCGATCTGGAACAGGATCTCGGGGATCTTGCTGGGGCGAATCATCAGCTCTTTCTTGAAGCAGGTCAGCAGGATCAGCAGTCCCGAGGCATAGAAAGGCGTCAGCCGCTCCCAGCGCATCACTACCAGGCCCCATACCAGGAAGACCAGCACCACCAGGAAGGGCCAACCCTCCAGCAGGGTCTTGCGAACGCTCGGCAGCTCTACCTCAGGCAGCCCCTTGAGGTCGGCCTTGGCCGCGTAGCCGTCCACATGGCAATAGAGACCGAAGAAATAGAGCAGGCTGGGAATGATGGCGGCGATGACGATCACGCCATACTCGGTGTTGGTGAAGTCGGCCATGATGAAGGCCAATGCCCCCATGACCGGCGGCATCAGCATCCCGCCGGTGGAAGCGCAGGACTCCAGGGCACCGGCATAGTAGCCGGGAAAGCCGGCACGTTTCATGCTGGGAATCGTCACCGAGCCGGTACTCACCACGTTGCCGAAGATCGAGCCGCTCAGGCTGCCGAAAAAGCCGCTGGCCAGCACGCTGACCTTGGCCGGCCCACCCCGGGCACGCCCCATCAGAGCCATCGCCAGCTTGAGGAAGAAGTCGGCCGCACCGGTGGAGACCAGCAAGGCGGCCAGGATCAGAAAGCCGATGATGGTCTCGGCCACCACCCGCGTCACGATGCCGAGCATGGCATCGCCCGAGTAGACGTTGAAGGCGATGGTCCGCGCCAGGCTCGAGGGTGGCCCCCACAGCATGCCGGGCATGAGGTCTGCGAATATCGGGTAGAGCCCCAGTACCAACACGATCGTCAGGAAGATCAAGCCCCCCGAGCGCCGGGCAGCCTCAAGAATTAGCACGAACAGTGCTGCCGCCACCCATAGCTGCCAAGGCTCGCTGACCGGCACCCAGGTCTGGTAGACGATCGCGCGCCCCTGGCTGGCCAGGAACAGCGCCAGCCCGAATACCGCCAGGGCAGGCAAATAGCTGAGCCAGGATACCTGGCGTTCGCGCTTGTGCGCGGGGAGTAACAGATAAGCCAGTGGCAGATACATCGCCATCAATAGGAAGTAGTAGGTGATGTCGAGCAGGGGAACGACGCCAAACACATAGACGACGGCCAGCATGACCCCCGTCAAGGACATCGCCAGCATGGTGATGCGCACCGGCAGCGGCATGCTCTGATAGCGCTGGTACGTACGGTCGACGAACTCATCGGGTATGTCCGCGGGGTCTGGCTGGCGTGCTGCTTGTGTCATTGTCTGTGACTCCGTGTGAGAGGCTTTTTTCTTTATTATTGAATTGGCCCTGCGCCATACGCGGCTATGCCTGGCGGGTCCGCTGACCGCCTTTGCGAACCGTGATGGTGCCGGCATCGGCATCGATGCTGACCCAATCTCCCGTCTCGATGACCTCGAGAGGATCCAGGTCGCAGTCGGTCATCGCCGGCACACGCGTCACCACTGCACCCAATGCCATCTTGGTGGTCATGCGCGTGAAGATCATCGCCTTGGGACAGACGCCATTCAGCCGCGCCATATGGAAAAAAGCGGACCAGCCAGAGGAGCCTTTCGCCCCGGGGAAGACCAGGATCTTGCCGGCGAACGACTGGCCGACGAGCTCATGACGTCGCTCGATGATGGTGCCGTCACGCTCATTGATGCCGCCCCAGCCTGAGATGGTCTCGCGGGTCACCAGGGCCTCGCCCTCCGCCTTGCCACCGACGACCCGGCGCCCGTGTATAACCAATTGCTGCATCTCTATCGCGGTCATCTCAGAGCCCTCCCTGCCACTCACCGGTCAGTGCCGCATCGACGCACTGGCGCACCGATCCGAACCATCCCTGCAGCTTGGCGATGGCCGGCAGATAATGGGCCTGCTTAGCCGAGTCCGTGGCAATCACCCTGACCCCTTCGGGAAGACGGCGAGAGATCGCCGGGCAGGTATCGCTCATGATGACGCCGCCCGCCGCCTCGATGGTCTCCAGGTACCCGGCACGCCGGGCGATCTCCTTGATGGCACGGGGCGTATGGACCCACAGCGCCACATCGGGATGGATCTTGCGACCGCGCAACAGATGCGCCACCAGCTCAACCTGCTCAATGGCATTGTGAGGGCAACCAAGCATGATGAAGTCCACCCGGCGGTCGGTGGCGCTCTGCAGCTTCTCCCAAGCCTCGCGCCGCTCGGCCTCGCCGAAGTGCAGTTCATGCTGCGGTCGATGGGGACCGAAGGCTTCTTCCAAGGTACGCGCTTCCGGCGTGACACCGGGGATGTGATACATCTCGACACCGCCCGACGAGGCAGCCGCAGCGCCGAAGTGCTTTAGCTTGATCAGGCTGGGATGGTGCAGACGACCGCTCAATACCGGCTTGTGCTCCTGGACGACTTCACCGACGTAGTAGCCCAGCAGCCCCCAGTCCATCATGTCGTCGACATCGATTGACACGTTCACGCGATGGGTACCGAAGCGGTTCTGCGGCAAGTGATAGCCCCAGTAGGGAATGCGCCCGGTAAGGGCCGCAGCCCCGGTGCTCTCCTTGCCCTCGACATTGGTCCGCGCGCCGAGCACGGAATTGCAGTAAATGACGGCGGACGACTCCATCCAGGCGCAGTGTTCACCCATCAGCGGTACGTTGCCCACCTGATAGGGCGTACAGGTGGCGCACATGTTGATGCCCCGCTCGCCCAGGAATTTCTCCGAAGCCCGCTGCATCTTCACCAGTGACTCATCGACGCCCTGCAAGCGCCAATTGTCGTTGTCGATACCGGTGATCAGCTGAGTCGTCGGCACGGCGACGCGCGGTATCTCGACGACCTCGTCACTGTCGAGATTGAGTTCGGAATAGACGGCGTCGAAGCCCTTGTCGACGATGGCCTGTATCGAAGGGGTCGAAGCATTGAAGGCCCCCGCCACATTGCGCGTCTCGACCAGACGCTCCGCGCCCACGGCCTGACCATAGCGCAGCAGCAGGTCCATGGCCCGCGCCTTGGCGGGACCGTTGGCGCCGTCCAGCATGGCTTTCTCATAATCCGTCAACTGCATGGTGCGTGCCTCCTCATGCCGGCGTATCGCGACGCCTGGCTTTCATTGTTTTAGGCAGACTAGCCAAGCCTATCTTTTGGAGAAATAGTCGTTTTAAGATAAGAGCTTTCGCAAAACGCGAAAAAACAACTACCCGTACCGCCCTACCTGGAGGTCGTCTTGGATACCCTGACCAACATCCGCACCTTTCTGACGGTAGTGCGTGCCGGCAGCTTTTCAGCCGCCGCTCGTACCCTGGACACTGTGCCCTCGGTGATCACCAAGCGAATCGACCAGTTGGAGCACCAGCTCAAGGTCAGCCTCTTCACGCGCACCACCCGCAAGCTCGATCTGACCGAGGTCGGCGAACGCTACTATCCGCGTTTCATGACCATCGTTCGGGAGATCGACGATGCCTTTCAGGACGTGACCAGCTCACGGCATCGCATCGAAGAGAAGCTGCGCATCAAGTGCCCCACGACCATGGCCATTCAGTACTACGGGCATATCCTCACCGACTTCCAGCGCAGCTATCCGGGGATCCGGCTCGAACTGCTGCTGATCGATCGCTCGGTGAACCCGGTAGAGGAGGGCTTCGATATCGCCATCGGCGCCCTGCCCACCTCTTATGCCAACGTCGAGGACATCCCGCTGTGCCCGCTGCCGCGGATCATCGTGGCATCGCCCACCTATCTTCAGGAGAAGGGTATGCCGAAGCATCCGAGTGACCTGATTCACCACGACTGCCTGACCTTTCTTGCCGCTGGCAACCGCTGGCAGTTCCAGGGCGACAAGGGGCCGGTGAGCGTGGATGTCACGGCCCGGGTCAGCGTCAACGACAGCCACGTTCTCATGCATGCCGTGGAAAACCACCTGGGCATCGCCATCGTCGCCAGGCACATTGCGGAGCCCAGCCTGCAGCAGGGCCTGGCGACGGAAATACTCTCCCGTTATCCCGTGCCCGATCTGTGGGTGAAGGCACTGGTGCCGCGCAATCGGCGTGGCAACGCGGCAGTGGAGGCGGTAATCAGTTGGCTCAAGAGTGCCAGTCAACCAAGCCCCCCCTGGGAGCAGATCCCGCTCAGCAAGATCACTCGCCAGCCACCGCCCTGACGCCCTGCGCTGGTCTCGGCACGCGACACCAAGGTACGCATACGGCCGCCGACGCTACGGACGCTTCAGTCCACGGCGTCTTCGCCGCTGCGCACCAGCACCGCCCCCATCGTCAGCGGTTGCACAGTACGCCGGTACTGCTGCAACCAGCCGCTATCGAACTGCGGTTGGCGAGGACGCCACCGCTGCAGGCGCCGCTCCAGCTCGTCGGCATCCACCTCCAGGTCGCAGCGCCGCGTATCGAGGTCGATGACGATACGGTCGCCATCCTCCACCAGCGCCAGCGGGCCGGCCACGGATCCCTCGGGAGAAACCTCGGCCACCACCAACCCCTTGCAGACCAGCCCCGAAAGGTGGCCATCGGTGAGCATCGCCACCTCCTCGCCCAGACCGGCACCGTCGATGGCAAAGACCACCCGCGATGCACCGCCCCCCATACCGGGCCCACCGCACACCCCAGCCCCGCGCATGACCAGCACATCACCGGGGCGGATCTCGCCCAGCTTCAAGGCCTCCAAGGCATCGTCCGAGCTGGAGAAGCAGCGCGCAGGACCGCAGAAGCGGCGTACCTTGCGCTCCACGATGCCGGTTTTGACGATCCCCGACTCCAGGGCCAGGCTGCCGCGCAGCATGACGATTGCCGGACGCGAGGCAACGGGGCTTGCCATCGGGCGGATCACGCTCTCATCCGCCACCGTGACGCCATCCAGCTCGGCCTCGAGAGAACGCCCCGTCACCGTAATCACATCGGCATCCAACAGCGGTTCCAACTGCTTGAGCACCGCCTGGCAACCGCCGGCCGCCTCGAAGGCCTCGATGGTATGCGCCCCCACCGGACGCACCGCACTGAGCACCGGCACCTGGTCGGCCAGTCGCTCGAAGAGCGCATACACGTCGACGTCGCAATGCGCTTCCACGGCCACTGCCTGAAGATGCTTGACCGAATTGATCGAGCCGCCCACCGCCAATACCGCTCGTGCAGCGTTGGCAAAACTGCCAGACGTGAGAATGTCGCGG
Organism: Halomonas sp. KM-1; assembly: GCF_000246875.1. Lineage (NCBI taxonomy): Bacteria > Pseudomonadati > Pseudomonadota > Gammaproteobacteria > Oceanospirillales > Halomonadaceae > Halomonas > Halomonas sp. KM-1. The sequence goes on along the minus strand of NZ_BAEU01000085.1, from coordinate 28,061 downwards.
GGCTTGAGGTCCTCCCAGATCATGTCGACGATGCGCCGGCCCGCCTGGCGCACCGTATCGCGCATGCGGGCACTGTTGGCCGCCACCGGCGTGCTGCCCGGCAGCGCCATACCCAGCGCCTCGCAAACGATATGCATCGAGTTCGCCGTTCCCATACCGGAACAGACCCCCGGCCCCTTGACCGCCTCGCGGCTCATGCCGATGAGCTCCTCTCGGTCCAGGTTTCCGGTCACCGCATGCATGGCGCCGACGAAGACATCCTCGATATCGACATGCCGGCCCCGATACTCGCCGCTGGGCTGATAACCACAGGCCACCATCAGGCTGGGAATGTTGAGACGCGCGGCAGCCATCAGCTGGCCCGGCACGGTCTTGTCGCAGGATGTCAGACAAATCATGCCATCGAGCATGGCGCCCTCGACACTGGCCTCGATGTCATTGGTGACGAGATCCCGCGCCGCAAGGATATAGGCACCGCGAGCGCCGGCTCCGGTGATGAAGTCGCTGGGTGCCGTGGTGCGCACCTCGAAGGGCACGCCCCCGGCCTCCCGAATGGCCTGCTTGAGCTCGGCCGCAACACCGTCGAGATGGGAGAAACAGGCGGCCAGTTCGGATGAGGTGTTGATGATGGCAATCTTGGGTTTCTCGCAGTCTTCCTCGGCAATGCCCAGGGCATGCCAGTGAGCGTTACGCACCGCCCAAAGATAAGAGCCGCGGGGGAAATTGCTGCGCAGTTTACGTTTCATGAGTCCGCCCTGTGGTAATGGTGGTCTTGAATCTCAGCCAGCTCGTTTCCTCAGTCCAGGGCGCGAACCAACTCGCCGTAGGGCTGCGCGATGCCATTCTCTTCGCGATACTGCTGCCAGAAATTCACCCAGCGCTCATTACCGGGACTGACGTTGATTCCCTGGTCGGCGGCCAGGGCCATGGCTTCCTGATAACTGGCCACTCTCGACTGGGCAAGCTCTACCAGGGCATCCTGACGCTCCTGGAAGGCCTCGCTCCAAAGCCCCTTTTCCTCCAGATAACGGATCGCACCTTCATGTAGAGGCTGCATGGCTCCGTGCTCGAGGAACAGCTCCAGGTTATCCAGCTTCATCATGTGGGCGTGCGTGAAGTCCCCCTTGAAGCTGTCGTAGGCTTCATCCATCCACTTGACCAGGTGATAGACGAAGTCCGGATCCTCGTCGCCGCGCACGTGATACATCTGGAAGGCATGATCCATGTTCAAACCATGTGCGCTGCTGACACCCGAGGTGACCGGCATGGCAACATAGCCCAGGTGCTTGTTGCGATAGCGCTCGTACGCCTCTGGATCCTCGGTCGGTTCAGGCAGCTCCAACCAGCGGATCCCATGGGGGCTGGCCTCCGCCTCATAGCTAGGGCCGGCAATGGGCCCGGTGATGGCCACATCGGCACGCCCCTCGGTGACCACCGCGGTGTTGGCACCGAAGCTGCCCACCTCGACCAGCTCCACCTCATCATGGTCGAGGTCGAGATAAGCCAATAACGCATCGATACCCACCAACAGAAAGGCAGAACTTCCGGCATAGGCAATTCGAGTGCCGGGGCCTATGTCGTGGATGCTCTCGATGTCCGAGTCGCCGCGTACCATGTACCCCCATGGCGTGACCATGGCCAAGGCGATGGCGCGTGTGTCGGCCGGCCCGCCATCGCGCGACGCGAATCCATCCACTGCTTCCATCTGGTCGTAATACTCGGAAGCCTGCATCAGAACGATGCGCCCTTCATCGGTATTCAACCAGGAGGCCCGTGAAAAACCGTTGGGCGCCGGCAGCACCCTCACCCGCGTGGGCTTCTGCGATGAGAGTTCCGTCGTCCAGGCCACTGCCAGGGAGTGATTGCCCGTACCCACCGCCGGTGTGATCACATTGAAGTAGCGAGGCCATTCATAGGCCTCATCGGCTATTGACTGCTGACCGATGGTGGCAACCGCGAGGCTGACACCGAGCACGGTGCCGGCTACCCACCTGAGCCCATTGAGCTGTTTGTTTTGCATTGCTGTGCGCTCCATAGAAAGAAACGGTGAATTATTATTGTGTCGGCGCCTCGCGCCCGGCCCGCCACATGGCGAGCCATTTTTCAGGAGGCCGCGACCTTGTTGGCCAGGTCCGCCTCGCTCCATCGATAGTGTCGTTTTTCGACGTTCTCCTTGACCCGCTCGCGCATCGCCTTGGCCTCGATGGCGTGGACGCTGCCACTCCCTGCCAGATCCAGGGCGTGCGCCGCCGCCATGCCCATGGCAATGCAGGGCCCCATAACCCTGACACTCGACAGGGCGGCCGCGTCGGCATCGATGCAGCGTCCTGCGGCCACCAGGTTATGGCACTCCTTCGGCACCAGGCTGCCGAGGGGGATGTAGTGGACATGTTCCTCATCGAAGGTGATCCAATGATGGCCATCGCTGTGATCATGCAGCTCGATGGGCCAGGCGGTGCGGCCGATAGCGTCATCGAACCGATAACCGCTCTTCAGCTCTTCGACGGTGAGATGATGGCGCCCCACGATCCAGCGGGTCTGGCGGATACCCGGCAGGCCGAAGGATCTGATGCGCGCCTTGCCGAAGCACTCGGGAAACTCCTGGCGCAGGAACTCCACCCCCCTGGCGGCCTGCTCCTTGCCCTCCAGGGCCTTGGCCGATGCCTCGAGCGGGTCCAGCGGGGTTTCGACATGGGTCATGTTCATCGCCGCGATCCCGCTGCCGGGTATGTTGAAACCAAGCCCCTCGCGACGCAGCAGCCCATAGGCATCGCCCCTCTCCTTCATGCGCTGGCTGATCTCCTGCTTCGTCGGCTGATGGCGCTCATCGATATGCTCGAGCACCACCATCTGGGTACCGAAAACGCCCTGTCTGGCCGGCTCACGGCAGGCGAAACCCGCCTGGTAAGTCAGTGCCGCATCGCCGCTGGCATCGACGAAGCCTTGCGCCTCGATGCTCACCGCCCCGTAGCGGGTCATGAAGTCGGTACGCACGATCCGGCCATCCTCGACATGGACATCGAGCAGCATGGCCCCCAGCAGCGGCGTGATGCCGGCCTCGAGGACGCTGTTCTCGCTCCAGCGTCCCAGCGCCACCTCGTCGTAATACACCACCGTGGTATTGGGACCATTGCGATAGTAGATCGCCCCTTCCTGCCCCTCGAGGTAACTCAGAATGTCATCGGCGATGCCGTGCGTGAACTGGTAGCCATGGGTGCCGTTCGAGAAAAGCCCACAGAAGGTGGCAATGATCGAATTGACCGCCTGGCCGCCCAGTGCCGGCTGGCTGTCGACCAGAACCACACTGCGTCCCAGCTTGGCCGCCTGCAGGGCAGCCGACATGCCAGCGATACCGGCGCCCACAACACAGATATCGGCCTTGAGATGTCGCGTAGCACGCGCATTGTCACGACGCACGATGCGCGTCTCGGTGCTCGGTGAACCCGCCATGTAAGCTATCTCCCGTTGTCATTTCCCTGGAGACTAGACAAGGGAGTCTTTTGGAAAAATAGCCTTATCAAGACAGCAGCTTTCGTCATTTGCGAAAAGCGAGCAAGCCACGAAGACTGGAAATAGCTCGATAAAGGCGTACAGGCTGCGGCTGCTACCAAGAGATAGGCGCCAGCTTGCTAGCCGGCGCCTATCCCACCACGTCGAGACTGGGGCTAACTCTGCTCAAATGGGATAGTGCCGCGGCCCCAATTGCACCGTCACCCAGCGCAGCTCGGTGAACTCCTCGATGCCCGCCTTGCCGCCGAAGCGCCCGTAACCGCTGGCCTTGGTGCCGCCGAAAGGCATCTGCGGCTCGTCGTGTACCGTCGGCGCATTGATATGGCAGATGCCCGAGCGGATCTTCCCGGCCACCTTCATCGCCCGCGCCGTATCGCGGCTGAACACCGCCGCCGAGAGGCCGTACTCGCTGTCGTTGGCGATGCGAATCGCTTCCTCCTCGCCATCGACGCGGATCACCGCCACCACCGGCCCGAAGGACTCCTCGCTGTAGAGACGCATTGCCGGCGTCACGCCATCCACCACCGTGGCCGGCATGATCACCCCATCGGCCCGACCGCCGGCGGCCAAGCGCGCACCGTGGCTCTCGGCATCGTCGAGCAGCGCATTGAGCTTCTGCCCCGACTCGGCGTTGATCAGGGTGCCCAGAGCGTTGCCCTCGCCGCGCGGATCGCCGACATTGAGCGCCGCGGCGCGGGTGGCCAGCTTGTCGACGAAGGCATCGGCCACCGAGGCATCGACGATCAGCCGCTCGGTGGACATGCAGATCTGCCCCTGGTTGAAGAAGGCACCGAAGATCGCCGCATCCACCGCGGCATCCAGATCGGCGTCTTTCAGCACCAGGAACGGCGCCTTGCCGCCCAGTTCCAGCAGCACCGGCTTGAGATAGCGTGCAGCCTTCTCGGCGATGATCCGCCCCACCCCGGTAGAGCCGGTGAAGTTGATGCGCGTCACCTCGGGATGGGCGATCAGCGTCTCGACGATCTGCGGGGCCTCGTGGGGCGCATTGGTGACCACGTTGACCACGCCGTCACCGAGGCCGGCCTCCACCAGCACCTCACCGATCAAGTGATGGGTCGCCGGGCACTGCTCCGAGGCCTTGAGAATCACCGTGTTGCCGCACGCCAGCGGTGTGGCCACGGCCCGGGTGCCGAGAATGATCGGTGCGTTCCACGGCGCGATACCCACCACCACGCCGCAGGGCACGCGAATGCCCATGGCCAGGTTGTCGGGCACGTTGGAAGGGATCACGTCGCCCTGAATCTGGGTGGTCAGCGCCGCCGCCTCTCGCAGCATGCCGGCGGCCACCATCACGTTGAAGCCGGCCCAGCCCGGCGTGGCGCCGGTCTCGTCCACCATGCGCTCGATGAACTCGGCCTGGCGCGCCTCCATCAGCTCAGCCGCCTTGAGCAGCTTGCCGCGCCGCTCGCCGGGGCCCGTTTGCGACCAGGTCGCGAAGGCGCGGCCCGCGGCATCCGCCGCCGCCTTGGCATCCGCCACCGAAGCCGCTGCCGCCGTGGTCGCCACCTCACCCGTGAACGGGTTGCGGCGTTCGAACGTTCCTTCTCCAGAGGCAGCCTTGGTCTGGCCGCCGATCAGCAATCCGAGGGTCGTCATGGGTCACTCCGTTGCGTTGTTTTCAGCATTGCCCGCTTCTCATTCTCCCCGAAGCTAACGGCTGCATAAGGCAATATCAGCGGGATTACTTGGACTTTTCCCGTATCGGGTTTGGACTTTAGTCGCGCACTCAATCTGGTTCCACGGGGCACTCGTCACGCAGTTCGAGCGCCCGCTGGTAGACCTCGCGCGCATTGTCGATACCGCGCTGCTCGAGGCGAACCAGGTAGGCCTCCGTTCCCTCGTTGAGCGGACCCGACCACTCAGGATCGTTCAATGGGTCTTCCACCGTGTTGATGGTGCCGCCCTGAGCCTCGGCCTCCTCGCGCCCCTCTCGATCCAGCCGCGCATACACCTCGCCGGCCCGACGGGTCCAGGCCATGCCGCTGACCTCGTCGATGGCAGCCTGCTGCTCCGGCGAAAGACGCTCGTAGCTCGCATGATTCATGACTGCCACCGCCACGCCGGTGTAGTAAGGCACCTCGAGATGATGATCGGCCAGCTCGTTGATGCCGAAGGTCTTCATCGCCTGCCAGGGGAAGCTCAGGCCATCCATCACGCCGCGCTGTAGCGAGGTGTAGATGTCCGGCGCCGGCATGCCCACGGGGTTGGCCCCCAGACGCTCGAGGATCTCCCCGGCCACGTCGCTGGGACGACGGATGCGCAGGCCGCGCAGGTCGTCGGGCGTCTCGATGGCATGGCCCCGGGTGTGCAGATAGGCGGGGCCGGTGGTGAACAGGTAGAGCACCTTCACGTCGTCGTACTCGTCGGCGATGTGACCCTCGTCGTACAGCGTCTGCAGAATGCAGCCACCCTGGGGAGCGCTGCCGGAAACGCCCGGCAGTTGGACGATCTCCGACAGCGGGAAGCGGCCGGCGGTGTAGCCCTGCATGGTGATGGCGATGTCGGAGATACCGTTCACCGTGCCCTGGTAGGCCTGCTCGGAGCGGCTCAGAGTCTGGGAGGGGTAGTTCTCGACGGTCAGCTCGCCGCCGGTGGCTTCTTCGACGTGCTTGGCCCAGGCCTCGAAGATCTCCTTGTTGACGTCGGAGTTGGCCGGCCAGAAATGGGACATGCGCAGGGTGTCGGCCTGCGCGCTGACGACGATGCCCGCCGCACAGGCGGCGAGGAGGCTGCGGGAGATGGCGTGATTCATGGTGTGTCCTCTCTTATCGTTGTAGTGACCTTATCGTTGTAGTGGCGGTGTGATGCGGGCTCAGGTGGGCAGGGTCGGCACCTCGATCAGTAGCGGGCGGTCCATCGCAAAACCTTCCTGCAACGCAGCCTCCAGGCCCTGCCGGGAATCGGCCAGACGCGCCTCGACTCCGTAGCCACGAGCCAGGGCGCAGAAGTCGATGTCCGGCACGTCGAGACCCGGCGCATCGTCGACCTTCATGTGCCGAGCAAAGCCGCGCAGGGCGCCGTAGGTGCCGTTCTTGAGGATGATCAGCACCGCCGGAATGCGATACTGAGCGGCGCTCCACAGCGCGGTGATGGCGTAGCTGGCGGAGCCGTCGCCTATCACGCCGATCACTTGTCGCCGGGGTTGGGCGAGCTGTACGCCGAGCGCCGCCGGCAAGCCGAAACCGAGCCCGCCCGCGGCGGGGAAGAAGTAGCTGCCGGGCTCACGCATGCCCACGCGCTCCCAGAAGATCTCCACCGTCGAGGTCGACTCCTTGACGTAGATGGCGTCTTCCGGCGCCAGCGCGTCCAGGGTGTCGAACACGTTGGCCGGGGCCAGGCGCCCCTCGCCGTCTTCCACTGCTGCCGGCCTGGGCAGCGTTTCGGGCATGGCCCGTGCGCTCTGTTCGATGCGCGGCAGCAGCGCTTCAAGTGTGGCGTGAACGTCGCCCACCAGGGCATTGCCCATGGGAGCACGAGCCGCCTCGTTGGCATCGCCGGTGACATGCACCAGGCCCGCCCCTTCGGGCAGATAACGCCCGGGTGCGTACTTGTGATAGCGGAACACCGGCGCCCCGACCACCACGATCAGATCGTGCCCTTCCAGGTGGGCGGTAATGCCGGCAATGGCCGCCGGCAGCACGCCGCGGAAGCACGGGTGTCGATTGGGAAACGGGCAGCGCGAGGCGGAAGGCGCCACCCATACCGGCAGGCGCAGGCGTTCGGCCAGCTCCACAGCCAGCCCGTTGGCCTGGCGGGCGTCGACCTCGGGCCCCAGCACCAGTACCGGGTTCTCGGCGGCGTTGAGCCTCAGTGCGAGGCGCTCGAGCTGCGCAGCCGATAGCACGCCGGCGTGGTCGATCTCGCGCTCCACCACCAGCGCGGCATCGTCGCCCGCTTCGCGATCCCAGTCGTCGTGAGGGATCGAGACATAGACCGGCCCCCGCGGCGGCAGCGAGGCGCTGTGAATCGCTTGGCTCAGCGCCCGGGGAACGTCCTCCGGGCAGGCCGGTTCGTAGCTCCACTTCACCAGCGGCTTGGGCAGCTGCGGCGCATCCACGTTAGCCAGCATCGACTCCACGCCGATCATCGAGCGCGCCTGCTGCCCGGCGGTGATCACCAAGGGCGAGTGCGAATACCAGGCGTTGGTCAGCGCCCCCATGGCATTGCCAGTGCCCGCCGCGGCGTGCAGGTTGATGAATGCCGGCTTACCGCTGGCCAACGCGTAGCCGTCGGCCATCCCCGCCACCACGCCTTCGTGCAGCCCCAGCACATAGCGAAAATCCTCGGGAAATCCCTTGAGGAATGGCAGTTCATTGGAGCCGGGGTTGCCGAAAACGGTGGTGATTCCTTGATGACGCAGGAGCGAATAGGTGACGGCGTGAACGCTCGGCATGCTGGATTCCTTGTCCTTGTTTAGCGCGTGCCTTCACGCTAGTCGCGCCTGCTACAATCAAGCAAATCGATACTTTTGCTATCAAAAATAAAGCGTATTTATACATGAGCCATATCGACCTCAATCTCGTGCGCACCTTCGTGCTGCTCTACGAGACCGGTAGCGTCACCCAGACGGCCGAGCGCCTTTACGTCACCCAACCCTCGGTCAGCTATGCACTGGCCCGGCTGCGCGATCTGTTCGAAGACCGCCTGTTCGTGCGCACCCGCCAGGGCATGGAGCCCACCATTGCCGCTCGCCAGCTCTACCCTTCCCTGCGCGACGCCTTGCAGCAACTCCAGGACGCCATCGAAAGCAGCCGCGACTTCGATCCCGCCACCTGTACGCGCCGCTTCCGCCTGGCACTGACCGACCTGGGTGAAATGGCACTGCTGCCGAAGCTGATGCGTCGCCTGCACGAGCAGGCGCCCCAGGCCGAGCTGGAAGTGGTGCCGCTGGAGATCGAGCACGCCGAGGAGTGGCTGGCCGCCGGCAGGGTCAACGCGCTGATTTGCAGCCGGCCGCTGACCGGTGCCGCGATTGCGCGCCATGTACTCTTGAGGGATCGCTACGTGTGCCTGCTCAACCAGGAACGCTTCGGAGAAGGCCCCCTGACGCAAGAGCGCTTCATGGCCGCCCGTCACGTCGCTGTCACCTCTTCCTCCGGACACGGCCTTGCCGAGGAGGTGATGCGTCAGCACGGCATCCAGCGCAAGGTGAGCCTGGAGATACCGCACTTCTCGGTACTGCCGAAGGTGCTGCACGACAGCGACCTGATCACGATCATGCCGCTGCAGGTCGCCGCCAGCTTCACCGAAGGCTCACCGCTGACCATCTACGAACTGCCCTTTCACGTACCCGAGTTCGAGGTCGCGCTGCACTGGCAGGCCCAGGCCAACCGCTCCCCCTCTCAGCGCTGGTTCTGCGAGAGCATTATTGAGGCGATTGGGGAGCGGGAGGGGTGAAATAGGGTTATACGGTAGTGCATAATTGCTATTTTTAATAGAATGCAACTTCTCATAATACCGAGAAATAAAGGTCCGTGATATCCTTATAGGCCTGCTCATCCACAAGGACATCGGCAACAATGTAGACATCGTTCTCGTGCCCACCTCTTTTCTCTAGCACATCGTTCAATGCGCAGTCTTTCGACAGTCTTTCTTCTCTTTCAAGCCGACTAGCCAGTATAGCCCAACCGTCGGTAGACTCATCTCCGACAAAATCAGCCGGCACCCTACCTCTAATAGAGCACACCCATTCGCTACTTGGCCCATAAGTGACCTCAAGCCAATATTTTTCCGAAAACTTCACGCCACTAGGATACAACACAAAATCCTCAAGCACGGAAGTACTCAAATAGTCTGTCGACTTGAGAAAATACCAAGTAAATTCGGCTAGCTCTTGGCAGCGCTGTAGTGGGGGCGGAGCCTTGTAGTGATGCTCCAATAAATTGCGAACTGAGGAAAGCTCTCTCAGCATCGCTGGCCTTGCGACACCGAAATACCCTAGCATATCCAATAATTTTTCCGGTTTCCCAAGGACTGGAATTTTCTTGAAACGGTATAGAGCCGCCAAGAGCTTCACTCGATGATCGATCGCTCTATTGAGATTTATAATGCAATCAATTCGATAATGGTCATCGACGTCATGAGAAAGAAGTCGTTCTGCATGCTGAAGGTAGCTGTATGGTCGCTTCCAGTCAGTACCATTCGTAATGGATGAGCCTTGCGAAGTCGGGCTCCAAGAAAGAATTTCCATCGAAAGTGAACATCTCAATGCTGTAAACCTCCTAGTCGCCTTGTCAATTAGCTGCCAATGGACTAACCGAACACATACCTCAGCCTATACGCCAGGGTAAACCTTTACCAGGGGCGTGGATCAACGCGAACCTAAAGTGCTAGCCAATGCAAAGTGAACCTCGAAACTTCACATCCCCTAGTGCTGCCACGGGTGCTGATGTCCTTCCACGTGCCCGAGTTCGAAGTCGCTCTGCACTGGCAGGACCAGGCCAGCCGCTCCCCCCAGCGCTGGTTCTGTGAGTGCATCATCGGGGCGATTTGCACTTACCGATTAGCAGCCAAAACGGCCACGAGGCCTTCCTGCAGGTCTTTGACGAAATAAGCAGGCACCTCCAGCGAAGGAAAGTGCCCTCCCTTTTCGGCCGTCATCCATCTCACGATCTGCCGGTACCGCTGCTCTGCCCAAGGGCGCGGACACTTCTCGATGTCGCGGGATATATATAGTGATGGCCGACGGGACATCGATCCGAAGTTCGGGGTCGAGCGTGTTAACGCCACCGTGGCTTGCGTAGTAGATGCGGGCCGCCGAGACTGCGCGTGAAGCGCCAAGAGCGCCGATTACTGAGCCTGGAAACCCAATGGCAACCTTGGTGCGCCAGTGACATTTCTGTCGTCAATGTCTTACAAAAAGCAGAGAGGGTGACCTACAGCCTGCAAACCCAATGCCTGCTACCCTAACCCGCTTTCCAGGAACCAGGCGCTGATATCTCGCCGCAGGGAGGCACATTGGCCGACGCAAATGGATGGCAATTCACCCTCTCACTTGCCGGGACCGATCCGACCGAGCTGGCGGTGATCGAGTTCACTCACACCGAAGCGCTGTCCCAGCCCTTCAAACTGAGCGTGCGCTTCGCCAGCCGTAACGGCAGCCTCTCCGCTACCGAACTCCTCGATCGCCAGGCCAGCCTGACGATCTGGCAGGACGGCGAGGTGCTGCGCCGGGTTCATGGCGTGGTCAGCGAGTTCGCACGCGGCGACCGCGGCCATCGCCACACCCTCTACCGGGTCGAGATCCGTCCCGCGCTGTGGCGCCTCGGGCTGCGCCACAACTCGCGCATCTTCCAAGAGGTTTCGCCGCTCACCGTGCTCAACACCCTGTGCGACGAGCGCGGCCTCACGGATGTGGCCTTCGCCGCTACTCGCGAGCTGCAGGCTCGAGAGTTCCTTGTGCAGTATCGGGAAACCGATCTCGCCTTCGTCGAGCGTCTGGCCGCCGAAGAGGGCCTGTTCTACTTCCATGAGTTCGAGGACACCCCGAACGGTGCCCACCGCCTGATCTTCGCCGACGCGCCCCAGGTGCTACCCCACCTGGGCGAGCGCACCTACCACGGCCGAGCGGGGGGCACGCCGCCCAAGCGTCATGTGCGTAAGCTCCAGCAGCATGCCCGGGTCGCCCCGGCCTCGGTCACGCTCAAGGACTACTCGTTCAAGAACCCGGCCTATGCGCAGCTGCACGAACACGCCGCGGGTGACCTGGAAGAGCACGCTCAAAGGGATGACTACGAGCACTACGACTACCCCGGGCGCTACAAGGCCGATGCCTCCGGCCAGGCCTTCACCCGTATTCGCCTCGAAGCGCTGCGCCAGAAGGCTAGCACCGCCGACGCCGAGAGCGACCTGCCCGAACTCGCCCCGGGCGTGCGCTTTGCGCTCACCGACCACGACATCGATGAGCTCAACCGCGATTGGCAGGTCATCCAGGTCGTTCACCACGGCAAGCAGCCCCAGGCGCTGGAAGAGGATGGCTTCGTTCAGGAAAGCGATCAAACCGATCAAGGCGGCATGACCAAGTACCATAACGAACTGGTGCTGATGCCCGCCGACCAGGCCTGGCGCCCCAAGCCCAACCCCAAGCCCCGCGTCGACGGCCCGCAGATCGCCGTGGTGGTCGGTCCCGAGGGCGAAGAGATTTACTGCGACGAGCACGGCCGGGTCAAGGTCCAGTTCCCTTGGGACCGCTACGCCGAGCCTGATGAAACCGCCAGCGCCTGGGTACGCGTGAGCCAGGGCTGGGCCGGCGGCGGCTACGGTAGCATGGCGATTCCCCGGATTGGACATGAGACGGTCGTCTCGTTCCTCGAGGGCGACCCGGATCAGCCGTTGATCACCGGGCGGGTCTACAACGCCGTCAACACACCGCCCTACGAACTCCCGGCCCACAAGACCCGCACCGTGATCCGTACCCAGAGCCACAAGGGCGAGGGCTTCCAGGAGCTGCGCTTCGAGGACGAAGCGGGCGAAGAGCAGATCTGGCTGCACGCCCAGAAAGACCTGGAGCTGCTGACCAACAACGACCGCACCGAAGAGATCGGCAACGACAGCTTCCTCACCGTGCACCATGACCGCATCGGCGAGATCCATGCCGACGCTCACCACACCGTGCGCGGCGACCGCCATGAGCAAACCGTCGCCAACCAGCACCTCACGGTACAGGGCACCCTGCACCTCAAGGCCGGCCAGGCCTGGCTCAGCGAATGCGGCCGCGAGCTGCACGTCAAGGCCGGTCACAAGGTGGTGCTCGAAGCCGGCAGCGAAATGACGCTCAACGCCGGCGGCAGCTTCCTCAAGCTCGACGGCGGCGGCGTCACCCTGGTCGGCCCCAAGGTCAAGATCAACGCCGGAGGCAGCCCCGGCTCGGGAAGCGGCCAGGCCGTCGAGACGCCACTGCTGCCGGGGCGAGCAATGGCTGAAGCGCATCAGCGTATTGAGGGCTTCACGCACGAGGCACGGCTTACGACGCACCTCAAGTTGCCGGAGATCTGCGAAGAGTGCTGGCGGGAAGCGTTGGCCTCGGGGCAAACAATGGTTCAGGCGGGGAAATAGCGTATGGCTGAGGTCACAACGATACCCGTCGACTGGCAACGGACCCCTTGGCCAACGGAAGAGGCACCCAAGCGCATCGCTCTGATCGAGTTGGGGCTTCTCGATCCGGCTGCGCGCACCGCGCTGTTCGAGACACCAGGCATCACGGCCTGGCCTTTGCTGCAGGATGACCGGCAGCCGCATCTGGCCGCTGAAGGGCCATGCCTGTTCGAGGCGACGCTCGAGTCGGTGGCCGAGCTGTCAGCTCAGCAGGTGCTTGGTTGCGCTCTGCATGCCTGGATCGAGAGTCGCATGGCGACTCAGCGCCTGGCCAGCCAACTGGCACCCGCCATGGTGGCCTATCCGGCTGGCGAGCCACCGGCACTGTTAAGATTCTATTTGCCCCAAGTCATCCGGCAATTGCATGCCGAGCCCCACGCCGATTGGCACCGCTCGCTCTTCGGTGGCATCGAGCAGTGGTGGTGGCCAGCACAGGATTCGAGCTGGCAGCCGCTAGGCGCCATGCCCGAGCAAGCGCCGCTGGAATCCCCTTGGCAGCTGAACTTGTCTGCCTCGCTTTACCAGGCGCTGCAAGGCGATCCGGAGGTACGCACCGCGACCCGCGTGCTCACCCAGCAGTACCCGGAACTCTTTGCCGGCGTGTGCGCCTGTGCTCGCTCGCAGCGAGTGGAAGCCGCACTCTTGGCCGCGACTGAGGCGGGCTTGGTTCAACACGGCGAGCGTCTGGCCTACGCCTACCGCCACTTGCTGGCCGAAAACCAGGAGCGATAAATGCTGGTGAGATGGATCTGGAACTGGCTGTTCAATCAAATCTGGTACGGCCTGCCCAAAGGCGCGCGCTGGGGGTTGAGTGCGCTGTTTGCCGGCTATTTCGTGTGGCTGTTTTTCTTGCCCGATTTGCACCCCATGCCCACGGATACCTCTATTGAAGGGCGCAGCCATATCGACCGCCCTATCCATCGGTTTTGGGTCAATGGTCGCTGGGGGGGGAATGTTGGTCCCTATGGTGGAGGTGGGGTCGTTTGCTGCCAGCGAATCAGCGGCGATACCGCTGAGGTGGAGTGGATCCTTAGCATCACAGGGGAGCAGGAGCGACAAGGGATGGAAGTCGAGCGACATAGCGTCATTCTGCCGATGCCAAAGCGCACCCGGGAAGACCGCTACCTGCATGTGCACTTTCTGCCAGATCATGAGGTCAAGCTGGGCTGGAGCTCGAACTTGGTTTCACCTTACGCCCATTTACCGAAGCGCCCGGACGTGGCCCGCTATCAGGAGCGATAAATGCTGGTGAGATGGATCTGGAACTGGCTATTCAACCAAATCTGGTACGGCCTGCCCAAGGGGGCACGCTGGGGGCTGGGCGCACTGTTTGCCGGTTATTTCGTGTGGCTGTTCTTCCTGCCCGACCTGCACCCCATGCCCACGGACACCTCGATACGTGGGCATAGCCATATTGACCGTCCTGTTCACAACTTCTGGGTTAATGGCCGCTGGGGGGGAAATCTAGATCCTTATGGTGGTGGGGGAACGGTATGCTGCCAGTCTATCAGCGGCGATACCGCTGAGATGGTGTGGGTGTATGGGCGGACCGTCGAGGAGTTCGAACGTGGCGATGAGCCCGAAAGACGCCATGTGACGCTTCCCATGCCGGAGCGCACGCGGGAAGACCGCTACCTGCACGTGCACTTTCTGCCCAATCACGAGGTCAAGCTGGGCTGGAGCTCTAATCTGGTGTCGCCCTATGGCCATTTGCCAAGGCGTTTGGACCAAGTCGAAGAGGAAACTGCCCCATGACCGAAGAGGAAATCCTGGCCAACTGCGAGGCGCTGAGCGCTGTCGCCGAGGATTCAGCCTCCATGGACGCCATGACCTGTCACAGTAGACTGGAAATCGGCATTTTCTTCGATGGCATGGGGCGACATGTTGAACAGGACGAAAGTTCGGGAAGAGCCAGTAATGTCGCAAGATTATATCGGGCATATCCTACTGATGCTTATGATCGCCCCGGCCGGTATTTCCGTAAGCTGTACCTTCCTGGCCTGGGTACACCGCTGGAAACCGAAGCGTCCGAGAGCCTGGCTGCGGTGGGGCGAATGGCGCCCGGTGAGGCACGTAGCACCATAGAGGGGCACCTGAGCGGTAGCGCCCGTCAGACCGTAGGGCGTGGGCTGCTGGAAGAGAATGGGCGTGCCTGGTGGGAGACCTCCCGGCGTACCCTGGCCCAGCAGTTCAGCTCGCCCAAGGGCTGGGTGATGGCACCGCGTGATACTCTCGCACGCCTCGGTGTCGAGTCCTGGGCGCCGATGCGTGACAACCCCTTGATGGCGCACCTACTAACCAGCGGCGCGGCCTCGCGACTAACCAAGGCGATGAGCGAGTTCGAGGAGGAAATTGCACTAGCGAATTCAGCCGAAATGCCGCTACGTACTATTCGTGTATCGGTGTTCGGCTTCGATTTCGGCGCGGCCCTGGCCAAGGCCTTTATCCGCGAGCTGCTCGACAAGAAATGCGAACGCCAGGGCGACACCTACCGCTACCAGGACGCTGAAGTAGTAGTCGCCTTTGCCGGACTGTTCGACTGCGTGCATCGTACCCACCCGGATATGGGGCCGCTGGAAGCTCTGACGCCGGCCGTCACGGAGATCGACGACGGTGGCCCGCTACATCCCGCCTGCCGACGTGCCGTGCACCTGATCGCCGCCCAGGAGCGGCGGATCACCCGCCGCTGCCGCCCGCTTGGCGGGCAGCGGGCCAACTGGCGCGAGGAGCTGCTGCCGGGCATCAGTGAAGATGTCGGTGGTGGCCTCAAGCCCGGCGAGCAGAAGGTCAGCGCCGAGCTGTCGCGCTATGCATTGCATCGAATGTACCGTATGGCGCACCGGGCCGGTGTTCCGGTGCCCAGCCTGGAACAGCTCTACCAACGCAATCCTGATGTGGCAGCTTATTTCATGGTCGATGACGAGATCGATGGCCATACGCTGCCTTCACTGGCGGCGGCCTACGCTGCAGCGACCCGCAAGTACCGGGAGCCAAGCGCCGAGAGCTTCCTCTTTCACGCCGAGCTGTACCTGTCCTGGCTGGCCAAGCGCTACCTGATCTACCGCGACACCAGGGCTGCGCTGGAGGCCCGTCTCGGCGCGTTGCCGAGCCGTACACCAAGCGGCGTGCTGGGCGTGCCTGCGGCCTCGTTGACCCGGCCGGCCGAGTGGGAGGATATCGTTGCCACTGCCGAGGAGGTCGAGCAGGCACTGGCGGAGTTGGAAGTCCAGTGGGGCTGGTTGAAGGAGGTCGACCGAGAGGCTCGGAACATCGCTAGTCAGCATCGGACAGGGAACAATGAGATTGGCGGCTATGCTCGGCGACACTTGGCAACGGAAGGCAATCTCGCCGAGCTGTGGATGGCCCGGATCGGCAGCGAGTCAGCGCGAAACGAGCTCGAGGAGACCTTCACGCGAAATAGTGATGTCGCATACCTGTTCCGCTATGGCATTCATGACCGCCATGCCGACGACCAGGAACTGCAATTCCAGGCCGGGGGCGCGAATGCCAGCGTGGGCAGCCGGCATTACCGCTTCTTCGCCTGGCGCGGTGTAGACATGCCCGGCGAGGAGCCACCGGAGCGTCCCGCTCAGCACCCTAGGGAGAGAATGGAGCGCTGGACTATGCGTTGAGCGGGCACTTCCCGCTCGTTCGTTCCACTAGGCGATGGCTCGCCATCTTCATTGCACCGCTCGGGCTTGCCTACCCGTTTTTTACCATCGTCGCGGCCAGAGTCGTGACAGTGCGGGGGGCTAGAAGAGGAACGCTGCTCATACTCACTACAAAAGCTGGCTCCCAGGCCCGCCTGGGAGCTGAACTGACATACCGGCGAGGTCGACGAGAGGCACGCCCTGATCCCAGCGGCGAGGGTCCGATCCATGAGTCTGTCCCTTCAGTCTCAATGTTGGCGCCGACGACGGAGCCGAAGGCACGACAGAGCCTTGCGTAATCCACTCTTGGCACTACCAAACAGTTTGGCAAAGAATTCGGCGCGCAACCGGGCATTGCGGCGCTCGATGTCACGCATCTTCGGATCGGGGTTATGGAAGGCCATCAGTCGTCTCGCCCGCTGTCGTCCTGGAAGCGTAGCAAAAAAGGGACACCAGAACCCAGCATGGCGCCGATTATGATATTCATGGTTGGCTGAAAGTCAGCAATAGGCCAAAAGAAAACATTGCAGATCTCTAATATATGGTGTCGCCAGCAGGCACCAGTTTTAGGAATGCGGGAAAAAAGACCAACTATTTGAGTTAATGCATCGATTGTTTCCTCCTCCTATAACTCTCCGCTAACTAGAAACTTTAGGGGCGGAGCTGGTGAGATCTCTATATGAAACGGCGTATTGTACGACTCTGTCATGACTTTAAATGTTTATCCACAGCACTGAGCGCTCCTTAATAAGGAATGCCACCATTGGAAATAATTCTCTCAGCCTCCCGGTCATAACTAGCGGCCACATCTCGTAAGGTTGTAGCTAATCGTTGATACCCAGCATACTCAACCGCTTCTGCCCGCTGTAGATACTTTTCTGCCAGCGCCCGCTCTGGTTTAGCTTCTGGGTCAACTGTGTGGACGCCCCGTGAGTTAAGAATTCCTATCCTGTACCCATCACGTAAACTAGCTCGCTCTCGATCATTCATGGCCTCAGCTATCACAGGGTGAATATATAATCCATCGGGATCTTCTGGGGCATTAACAAGTACGTCACCCAGTTGAATCATGGCAACATCATAATGACCCGAGGCTTTGACGACCTCTTCTACATCACTTAACCACGATGTGAATTCATCAGGGTTAAATACTTCATCTGACCGCACACCAGGGACAACACTCCATGAAGAAAGCAGGCGATACGCGTTAGTGGCAATGTTTCGATGTTGCTCGGAAGGTTCTTCTTCTGGCTCAGAACCCTCGGCGCGATATATCATCTGGATAAGTTCGCAGAAAAACATGGGGTCTGTTGCCAGCCTATTCTCCAAAGTTGTAGGAGAGCTATCACTGTGCCGATCAAGCAAAGTCACATAAGCCCATTCAACCTGAAACAACCTATCTTGGTCAGTGGCTGGATTTTCCTGCAATGCCTTGATGATTCTGGTGATGTGGTAGGTATCAATTCGCTCAGGCAGCTCTTCTGACTGGACAAGTGCCAAAAGAGCATCGCACGCCAAACCTGGACTCATCTCCTTTCCATTAAATAAATATTGACTAAGACCCTCAATGGCGGCGTTGGGTCGGTTAAACCGTATCAGTTTTTCTAGGGCGTACTCAATATCCCCGTCTGCCTGGTATATATTAGCGTTGGTATTCTTCCAATACTCGACTTCATTCTTACCAAGTAACTGAGCGGCCCTGTCCCAGGAGTTTTTCTCAAATGGCAAAGCGCACAGTAGCAATGCTACCTGTTGAGGATCCCAGTCGGTCTTGTCAATACCATCAAACCAGTGCCAGCCCCCTATATATCTCCGGCGCCAAGCATAAGCAGCAACAAACGGCCAGAGCTTCTGATCAGAAGTATCTAGCAAGCTTGGCAGAAGTTCTACATCAAAGTCGTATTGCTCAATATCCGCTAGCACCTCACCAACAAGATGCGAGTTGGAAACCGTAGAAGCAAATTCTATAACTTGGTGAAGTCCACCTTCATTCAAAATATTCTCTATAGCGGTTTTACGTCTCTCGAATAAATTTTCTTGCTCTTTCCTCCAGTCTCCATCGCCTTCATAGAGATATCTGTCAGCTTCTGAAAACAATCGCTTATTCAGTAGGGTCGGGCTTTTGGGTGCCAGTTGAGTAGCTATATTTTCCAGCGGAGCAAGGAGCTTGTCATCTAAAGACCACTCAGCCTCAGGAAAACGTCTATGATGAGCAATAAATTTGCATAATGCATCCCAGATAGGCATTCTCTCTTCTTCTGGAAGATTTATACAGTAATCTGATGCCAGCTTATCCATTAAAGCCCCGGAAGCAGGCGGCGGAAGATGATCATAATTACCAGCCAAAGACGCAAGCTTTCCAATATCAAAGCCTGCATGAGCAACAATCAATTCAGCACAGAAACGTGACTGTTCCCAGTACTCTCCATGAGTAACACCCTTTTTCCAGTCGACAGGAATCGTTTCTCTCCAGTTCGGCTTATGGGTTCCAGAAGTCGTTGATCGCTGATTTGGCAGCAACTTTTCAAGCAACTTCCAGCCGACCTCCGGTTGTTCTGTACAAATTATTTTAAGTGCTGCTTGCCTTTTATTGATAGAGGCTAATGTATGTGGAAGCCAAGGAAGGAAAATGTCCGCCAGCGAATTAATTGGCCTATTCACCCAGTTTCCACCAGGGTCAAGAGAGGCAATCTCCGCAAGGACAACTGCAGTTCGGCTTAAATAAGCCTCCTCCCACGCGATACCTTCAAGCGCCCATAGAAGACCAGTTATATAGTTTCTACCAAAAAGCCCCGTATCTTCTTGTTCGAACAAAGTATCAAAGGGAGAGGGTTTGGCAGCGATCGCACTCTCTACAGCAAAAAGAAACTCATCTGGACTCGCTTCTGAAATGGTTGGGAGTAAGCTGTTCAGGCTCCCCCAACGAATCCAGTCACTTCCCTCGAATAACTCGCGCACTGATAGCAAGGCAATTTCTTCTGCCTTTCCTTGGGTACAATTGGTTAACGAGGAAGCCCGACTACCTATAAGTGCTAGTGTCTCTGCTAGCCCCTCGCGTAAGTTTCCAGAATGAGGTAACACCTTGCCATGGATAGCAGCAGCATAACGCTCTTCACCTGGTAGTTCAAATGATGGGTCGTCAGATCGCAGAACCTCAAGTGCAACTGCTTTGAAAGTATCCAAGTGGTTAGCAAAGATCCTGCCTCCAAATTCCTCCCAAGATTGTTTACGATTTTTAAAATTCCATCGGCCATTTTTATAGATTAACGGACAATCATGAATCTGCAAAGCCTCCCGCAGATCTTCGACCCAGCTGCTGTAATCCTCGCCGACCATTTGCATAACAACTTCCATGTCTGCGTCTTTGCTCTCATTCCAACTGCCAATAAGATTGGCAATTGCCAGTTTTTTGGCTGACGCATGCTGATTCCAATTGGTAGCATTTGGTTGATCTGAAACATCTACGTCTGCTTCTTCTTTGATAAGATCCTTGGGAATATGAGTGATCTTGGGCTCACTGAAATGATCAACAAGATCTTCAGGTAGAGTTTCAAGGGTGATGGTTCCAGCACTTTGATTGAACTCCTGTACCTCATGAAGTATCTGATACCATATTTTATCTGGGATGTCCTTGTTAAACTGTGCAATATGTGACTGCAGAAGGGATGAAACCACGCTCCCTTTTCTTGCCAAGTCATAACCAAGGAGATGAAAGTGCTTCAGGAATTCATGCAGATCCTCATCTTTTACTTCTTCGTCGTTATTGGCGACTTTAAGTTGGGATTTAAAGGCATTGAGTTTATTTCTAATATTGTCAGAACAAAATCTTGCTCGCCCTATTTGAGTTAGAAACTCGTCAGCATCACGGGTATGGCGTGCTTGATCTAGCAGCCCATTAACTCCATCAGTATCGGTTGCACTGATAGGGCCGGTGATTAAGGCTATAACATCTTTACCCTTGGCAAAAGACTTAGGGTTATTAAAATCACTCCATGCTGCTTGAACAACCTCCCTAAAAATCTTGTTGGATGTGGCTGCTGTAATTGCAATAGAGTGCTTTACTTGCCCAAGTATGCGCCGACGTTGTTTATTTGAAGGGTTTTCAATGAATACAATCAAGTCATCGGTAGCGTATCCGGCCACCATGCCTTGCAATTTTATCTCTACAATTGGCCACGCAGGCAAACATGGTGCGTACCCACCGCTCAGCATCAAGGTTACAAATGTGGCCTGAATATTGGCTTCAAACCTTGCACCACCACTGCCAGTAGAAATTGGGCTGCTGAGCTGCTTCTCATCCACTTTAGCAATCCTTTTTGTCTTGACTTGCACGTATGAACGTGTTGGCTGCATCTGGGGAATTAATATTCCGGGTCGTCAACTGCCGAAATGCTTCAACAAGCATTTCCCCAGAAGCATGCTCCCTAGTGTCGCTGTAGTCTCATTGTTCACAGGGGACTACTCCCCCATAACTCCGTTATGCAACTCGCTCAGCCACGTTAACCGGGCACTTCAAGAGCCATTCCCAGAAGGGATCTTCCGGTCCGGCTTCTCCTTTCCAGTACTGGTGTGCGAACCACGACGTGACCAGAGTCGAATTGCCTGCGTGCAAGAGGTTCATGTCGCCGCGAAAAATGATATCGGCACTCACCTTGTAAATTGCAACGCC
The DNA here is from genome assembly GCF_000246875.1 of Halomonas sp. KM-1. NCBI lineage: Bacteria > Pseudomonadati > Pseudomonadota > Gammaproteobacteria > Oceanospirillales > Halomonadaceae > Halomonas > Halomonas sp. KM-1. Next base: position 7,118 of record NZ_BAEU01000085.1, on the reverse strand, counting down.
ACCGAACTGGGACTGAAACCGACAGGCTTCAGCAAGAGTTTCTACTGCGAATATGCTTTGAAGCCTCGACGGACGCTCAGCGTATGCCGCCCGTCGCACTTGCTCATAAAGAAGCTCAAGCATTGGACTAGCGATAAGGGCTTGAGCTTCGTTTCGCAAAAAATATCTTTCCCCATGAGTAGAAACCCCATCAGGAAACAACTCCTCGACGTGGGCAGCAAGGACAGGCGGAGTTATATCCGCATACTTCACCAAGGAGCATACATGCCCTTCAATAAGGGTTCCCACCCTGTCAACCGTGTAAAGCTCCAAATGTTGCCTCATTCATTCAGCATAACAGGAATATGGCCGCAGCATTTTCCGGTATGTCCGCTTTGGGTCGTTAGCTGCCATTAGCCTTCTACTCGGCTGAGAACCTAAGAATCCAGGCCAGAGCAACCGCCACCATTTCGGCTTACAAACGAACACATACAACCAGCCTAGACGCTCGCCCAGCCCCATACCAGCGACCTACGTCAACGCAGCGCCAAAAAGACGAGAGCCAGCACAATGGCTGGCTCTCGGTACTGACGGTCACTCTACGATCTCGCCGGATGGCCTAGCTCTCCATCGCCGCGAACGCCCCGGCGATGGTGGGTGCCGCCGCGGGGCGTGCGTACATCGCCTTGAGGTACTCTCTCAGCCTCGATGTTGGCGCCGCCGACGACGGAGCCGAAGACACGACAGGGCCTTGCGAAACCTGCGCCAGGCACTGTCAAACAGCTTGGCAAAGAAGTCGGCACGCAACCGGGCATTACGCCGCTCGATGTCACGCATTTTGGGGTCGGGATTATGGAAGGCCATCAGTCGTCTCGCCCGCTGTCGTTCTGGTAGCGTAGCAAAATTGGGCCATCACCTAGCCCGGCGCCGATCATGCTTTTCATAGTTGTACGAAAGTCAGTAACCGGCTACAAGCGGTCATCTGGAGCCGCAATCAGCGGATGCCGATTCCATCCACAAATACCCCCACCAAATGAGCTATGTGAGCTTTCGGTGATTCCTGTTTTTCGGTCGCCAGAGAGATCGCCATCGCAACGCAGACGAGATCGTCGAAGCTAATATCAGGCCGAACCACTCCCGCCTTTTGCGCACGATCCAGAAGCCGGGCACCTTCATTACTGGTAGCGACACAACCGGGCGTCCCAACAGCCAGGACTGTTCCAAGCGATGCCGCAAGTCCGCGATAGACGTTGCTGTGTTGGACCAGCCCCTCCAGGTAGGCACGTATTGCGCTAAGGGGATCAAGCTCGGCATCCCGCGACAGACTTGTTTCCGCGAACGTCTCGAACCGAGCGCTATAGGCAGCGGCCAGGAGCTCCTCGCGCGTCGGGAACCGTCGATAGAGCGTCGCAATTCCAACTCCGGCACGCTTCGCTACCTCTTCCAACGCTACGTTAGCACCTTGTTCCACGAACACTTCCTCTGCGGCCGAGAGGATGCGTTCCCGATTGCGCTTGGCATCGGCTCTCAATGCACTTCCCCCCAGTGAGCGGACACGGAGTTAAGCAGCCACCCTCGGGGTGAGGGCGAGCTGAGCCTCGTACTCTGCCGGCGAGCAGTACCCGAGGCTGGAGTGCAGACGCTCACGGTTGTACCACACCTCAATGTAGTCGAACACCGCTCGGCGGGTCTCCTCGTGCGTATGCCAGTAGCTCTCCTGAATCAGCTCCCACTCCAGCGTGGCGAAGAAGCTCTCGGCCACGGCATTGTCCCAGCAATACACCCCGTGCTTATCCGGGTGTCCGTTTTCGGGTGGGAAGTCCACTAGGGGGCTTCATCGGTCAAGACTGTTTCCTTCAACACGGGGGCTTGCGAAGTGGACGATGCCTCCATATATTAAGTGGAGCAACTCTCCACTTATGCTAGGTAGAGGAATGAAAATGAGATTTGACAAAAAAGTCGTGGTGATCACGGGCGGAACGGATGGTATTGGCCTCGCAACGGCCAAGGCTTTTGCTGCCGAGGGTGCCTTCGTTTACATCACAGGGCGCAACGCTGACCGTCTTGCAGAGGCGCTCGCCGAGATCGGCCATGGTGCGATCGGGGTTCAAGGGGATGTCAGCAATCCTGCAGATATGGACCGCCTCTTTGACCAGATCAAAAGCGAACACGGTCGCGTAGATGTGGTCTACGCCAACGCTGGCGTGTCGGAATCCGCGTCAATCGATGACATTCAGGACGACCACTTCGACCGTCTGTTCGACATCAACGTCAAGGGAACGGTCTACACGGTCCAGAAGGCTTTGCCGCTAATGTCTGCTGGTGGCTCCATCGTGCTAACGGGCTCCGGCGCAGGGAGCAAGGGCTTTCCCAACCTTTCGGTTTATAGCGCAACGAAGGCTGCGATCCGCTCCTTTGCCCGGACATGGACGGTTGACCTTAAAAGTCGGGGGATACGCGTGAATGTCGTCTCACCTGGCATGGTCCTAACCCCGGCCATGCAGACTTATCTTCAAGCCAATGACGGCGCGGAGGAGTGGATGAAGCAGGCCATTCCGTTCGGCAGGCTTGCCCAAACCGAAGAAGTTGCCAAGGCTGTGTTGTTTCTGGGGTCGAGCGAAAGCAGCTTCGTCGGTGGTGAGGAATTGCTGGTGGACGGCGGCTTCGTCGCAGTCTGAAAAGGAAAACGAACCCATACAACCAGCCTAGACGCTCGCCCAGCCCCATACCAGCGACCTATGTCAACGCAATGCCAAAAAGCCGAGAGCCAGCGCAAGGGCTGGCTCTCGGTGCTGACTCGCTCACTGATCTCGCCGGGCGGCTAACTCGCCATCGCCGCGAACGCCACGGCGATGGTGGGCGGTGCCGTGGGGCGTGCGTACATCGCTGCCAGGTACTCTCTTAGCCGCGGAGCGTCGTCGAGCAAGTTCTCTTCGTTTGCCCAGTCCAGGGTAAAGGCGGCGTTGAAGTCGGCGACGCTGAGCCGGTCGCCGACGAGGTACTCGCGCTCTTTCATGTGTCGCTCGAGCACCGCCACCATTTCCAGGCACTCCTGCCTGGCCAGGTCGACGTCCTGGGGGATGCGCATCTCGTCCGGGTAGAGGAAGGTGTGGCGGGCGATGCGCCACAGCGGTGGCTCGATCTCGGTCATCAGGAAGAAGATCCAGCGGTACATCTGGGCGCGTTCTTCCACAGCGCTGGGGATGAAACCCGCCTGTGGATATTTCTCGGCGAGATAGAGCTGTATCGCGGCCGATTCGGTGATTATCTGGTTGCCGTCGACCAGGACAGGAACCTTGGCGGCAGGGTTGAGCCCGAGAAAGTCTGGCTGGAGGTGCTCTCCTTGCATGAGATCCACCGGAACCTGTTCATACTCCAGGCCCAGCTCGTTGAGCAACCAGATGACGCGCAGCACGCGGGTCGGCGGCGTTCCGTAGAGTTTCATCATTTTCCGGCTCCATCGATTGGCAGGCATTTGCCGTTTCGCATGTCTCCGGAACTCATCGGACGGGTGCGCCCGCTATCGACACCCCCTAACGAGAAGAGCCAGCGCAGGGCGCTGGCTCTTCTTGGTGTCTTTTGCTGCCGGCCGCTCCGGGCCAGGCACGGCCTCGGCCGTTAGAGATAGTAGTTGTTTCGTAGACGGGGCGCATGCTGGCGGTAGGCAGCTTCGCTCATCCGCTCGAGCAGACGGTACGCGGCAGAGCCGATGCGCTTGATCAGGGGAGCGCTGGTTTGGGTGGCGACTGCGGTGTGGGAAAGCGTCTGAGTGGTCATGGCTGGGTATCTCGGTAACTTCATGAGGATGCTAACAGAATACCCGAAATTTAGACTTTGGTCTAACTTATTCGCCTTTAGTCGCATGACCTGCGTCATGCCAATAGCCAAAAAAACGAGAGCCGGCACGTGTGCCGGCTCTCGGTGTCTTGCGGCCCCTTAGGGCAAATTCGCTGTGGTGACGGAGGATCAAAAATCGAAGAACACCGTCTCACCTTCACCCTGCAGCCTGATGTCGAGGCGGTAGCGCACCTTGCCATCGGCCTCTTCGCGTTTGGCGATGAGGGTCTGGCGGCGGGTCGGCGATTCGATGCGGGAGAACACCGGGCAGGCGGCGTTGGCCTCGGCTTCGTCCTCGAAGTAGAGACGGGTCTGCAGCTGGATGTTGATGCCGCGGGCGAAGATCGCCAGGTTGATGTGCGGCGCCATGAGCTGGCCGTTGGGGTGAGCCACCGGGCCGGGCTTGACGGTCTTCAGCGACCATTCGCTGCCGTGGTCGAAGGTGGTGGCGGTGCGCCCGAAGCTGTTGAACGGCTTCTTGAGGTCGAACTCGGGCTGGTAGACGCCGTTGGCGTCGGCCTGCCAGGCCTCGAGGAAAGCGTCGCGCACCAGGTCGCCGTTGCCGTCGATCACGGTGCCGACGACTTCGATCAGCTCGCCTTCGGCGCCGGGCTTGGCCATCTCGTTCCAGATCTCTTCGTCGCGGGTCGGGTTGCCCGCGGCGGCCAGGGCCAGGCCGATGTGCACGTAGGGCCCGGCGGTCTGGGAGGCGGTCTCGCGCAGCATCAGTTCGCTGGTGGGAACGCTGTTTGGCTGTTTCATCTCTGTTCCCTCCTTACTGATTTTCGAAGAAAGTCTGCAGCTCGCCGCGCACCACCAGGTCGAAGCGGTAGGCCAGGCAGTCCATGGGCCGGCTGTGTGCCATGTCGAGGCGTCCGATCATGGTCTCGACCGCGGCCGGGTCCTTGATGGTGTGGACGATGGGGCACAGCGGAATCAGCGGATCGCCCTCGAAGTACATCTGAGTGATCAGGCGGGTGGAGATCGAGGGGCCCATCACCGAGACGTGAATGTGCGAGGGGCGCCAGCTGTTGGGGTCGTTGGGCCAGGGGTACGGGCCGGGCTTGATGGTGCGGAAGCGGTACCAGCCCTGCTCGTCGGTGAGGGTACGGCCCACGCCGCCGAAGCCGGGGTCCAGCGGGGCGAGGTAGCGGTCGTTCTTGTGGCGGTAGCGCCCACCGGCGTTGGCCTGCCACATCTCGACCAGGGTGTGCGGCACCGGCTTGCCGAACTGGTCGATCACGCGGCCGAACATGATCATGCGCTCGCCGACCGGTAAGCCCGCCGCGCCTGCCAGCGAGGGGTCTTCACGGAAGTTGAGCAGCAGGTCGTTGTCTTGGGGGCCCATGCGCAGGTGGCGGAAGTCGGGACCGGTGAGCTCGGAAGCGGTGGCTTGCTGCATGCTGGCCAGGGCCTGCTGCGGAGAGCGCGGCACGCTGGTCTTGTAGCCGGGGGCGTAGGCCGGGGGATGCCAGTTACGGTCGCGCTCTACGAAGCGCTTGTTGTGATCTTGCATGGCGTGTCGTCTCTTGGGGAGAGTGGTCTTGTCTCACCCAGTGTGACCTCTCGCCAAAGACCCGCCAATTGACGACTCGGGCACCCCTCATAACCGCTGGGTTATGCTGCACCGCCGTTGCGGCGGCTGTTTTCAGCTGCTGCCAGAGACACGTTCGGCGCTCACTTCGCGCAGCACTTCACAGAAGGCTTCCAGCGCCAGCGAGGGCTGCATGCTGGCGTTGTAGCACAGCCCGACGGAGCCGCCGCGGGGTTCCAGCTCGATACCGAGGCGACACAGCCGCCCCACCGCCAGGTCTTCGGCCACGGCCTCTTCGGGCACGACCCAGATGGCGTCGCTCTCCATGGTGTAGTGGCGGCTGATGGGCAGCGAGAGCGTCTCCAGCCGCTGGCTCAGTAGTATCAGCGAGTGGCGCACGCAGAAGCTGTCGACCTGCTGGCGCAGGGTGGTCTGCAGGGGCGGCAGCACCCAGGGGAATTCGCCCAGCCGGGCGGCTTCGAGCGGTGCGATACCGGCCAGCGGATGGCCGCGGCGCACGCACAGCAGCAGCGGCTCGTAGTAGAGGTGCTCGAAGGCCAAGTCGCGGATCTCGCGGGCCTCGGTCATGCGCCCTACTACCAGATCGAGCTCGCCGCGGCGCAGGCGCGAGAGCAGGAAGGCGCTGGCGCCGACCACCACGTTGACGCCCACCGCGTTCTGCCCGCCGGGCGCGACGTGCCAGCGGCGGATGGCCTCGGGCAGCAGCCGGCTCTCCACCGTGGAGAGCGCTCCCACGCGCAGGTCGTGGGCGCCCAGGTGCACGTTGCCGACCGCGGCCACGCCCTCTTCCAGCGCGCGCATGGCCGGCCCGGCATGGCGCAGCAGGGTCAGGCCCGCCTGGGTCAGCGCCACGCCTTGGGGTGTACGTTCGAACAGCGCCGCGCCGAGGCTCTCCTCCAGCTCGCGAATGGTCTTGGAGATGCCCGGCTGGGTGATCGCCAGCCGCTCGGCAGCCCGGGCGAAGCTGCGCTGGCGGGCCACCTCGAGGAAGGCCTGCAGATGGCGCAGCTTGATACGGGCATTGAGCATGGGGTCTTCCTACTGGCGTGAGGCGAGCAGCCGCGGGGTGACGGCCATGGCGACCAGGCTGATCAGCAGGGTCGGCAGGAAGGCCAGCGCCACGGTTCCCGAGAGATCGTTGAGCCAGCCGCCGACCACGGTGATGCCGAATACCAGAAGGTACCCGAAGAATAGCATGCCGGCCATCAGCCGCGGCAGCGCTTCGAGGCGCACCAGCCAGGCCGGCAGCGCCAGCACGAAGATGAACAGCGCACTGGTGAAGAAGCCGAACACGCCCGCCGCCCATACCACGTGACTGCCCGGCAGCCACAGCATCAGCGGCAGGGCCAGCAGCGCCAGGGCGGTGATGCCGATCAACGGCCGGGGCCGGCCCATCAGCCGGTCGGCGTAGAAGATCAGCAGCGCCGAGGAGAACATCTGGGCGCCGTTGAGCGCCGTGAGGCTGGGCGCCAGCAGGTCGAGCCGCGCACTCGCCTCGAGCAGCGGCGGTAGGAAGACGTTACCGGTGAAGTAGAGCGCCGCCGCGGCGCCGAGCAGGGCCACCAGGCGCCACGTGCGCCCGTCACGGACGTTGGGCAGGGTCAGGCTCGCGGCGCGGGAGCCGTTCGCCATGGCCGGAAGCTGCCGGCAGCCGACGATCAGCACCAGCATCAGCAGCGGCACCGGTGCCACCCACAGGGCGAAGGCCCACTGCCAGTGAGCGCCGAGCCAGGCCGCGGCCAGGGGG
>NZ_BAEU01000086.1:0-9738 GCF_000246875.1 Halomonas sp. KM-1 | reverse complement strand
ATATCGCGAGCCACTTCGACGACGGCGAGCCGGCGCAGCAACTCGACCTCGCGGCGCTGGTCGCCACGCCGGACCCCGACGCCCGGGTCTACGTCTGCGGCCCCACCGGCTTCATCGAGGCGGTGCTGTCGGCCTGCAAGGCGGCGGGCTGGCCCGGCGATCGGCTGCACACCGAGTACTTCGCCGGTGCCGTGACCGACACCACGGACGACGGCAGCTTCGAGGTCAAGATCGCCAGCAGCGGCGCCAGCTTCACCGTGCCCGCCGACAAGACGGTGCACCAGGTGCTGTCCGAGAACGGCATCGAGATCATGGTCTCCTGCGAACAGGGCGTCTGCGGCACCTGCCTGACCCGGGTGCTGGAGGGCGAGCCCGACCACCGCGACCTCTACCTGGACGACGACGAGCACGCCGCCAACGACCAGTTCACCCCCTGCTGCTCGCGAGCCAAGAGCAAGGTCCTGGTGCTGGACCTGTAGGCGCTTCACATGACGACACCCATAACGACAAGAGGAACACCCCCATGACACCCAGCAAGATCGTCACCGGTATCGCTTTGGCAACCACGCTGCTGGCCGCACCGGCTCTGGCCGAGGCCACCACCCTGCGCATCGCCCACGTCTGGCCCGGCGGCTCGCTGATCGACCGCGAGCTGTTCCAGGCCTGGGCAGAGAGCGTCGAGGAGGCCTCCGACGGTCGCCTGCAGGTGCAGATCTTCCCCGGCGCCACCCTCACCGGTGCCGACAACGCCTACCAGGGCGTGGTCAACGGCATCGCCGACATCGGCGCCACCGCCCAGGGCTACAACGCCGGGCGCTTCCCGCTGACCCAGGTGGTCGAGCTACCCGGCGTCTCGGCCAGCAGCCGCCAGGGCTCGTGCATCCTGCAGTCGCTCTATGAGCAGGGGCACTTCGACGAGGAGTACTCCGATACCCGGCCGCTGTTCATGTTCACCACCGGCCCCGGCTACCTGCACACCAAGGAGCGCCTGATCGAGACGCCGGCGGACTTGGAAGGGCTGCGCCTACGCCGGCCCACGCCGGTGGTCGGCGACATGTTCACCCGGCTCGGCGCCCAGGCCGTGGGCATGCCGGCACCGGAAGTATTCACCTCCATGCAGCGCGGTGTGGTCGACGGGCTAAGCTTCAACTGGGAGGGCATGAAGACCTTCCGCCTCAACGAGCTGGCCAGCTACCACACCGAGGTGCCGCTCTACGACCTGTCGCTGTTCGCCACCATGAACCAGCGCACCTACGACAGCTTGCCCGAAGACCTGCAGCAGGTGATCGACGACCACAGCGGCCTGGAGTGGTCGCTGCGCGCCGCCGAGGTCTACGACGAGCTGATCCGCCAGGGCCGCCAGGACGCCGAAGAGGCCGGCCACGAGTTCCTGGTCATCGAGGATGCCCTCGAGGATGCCGACTGGGGGCCGGTGCTGAACGAGACCATCGAACGCTACCTGGATGAAGTCGGCGAGGAGGGCAGGGAGGTCTACGAAGCCGCCCTCGCGCTACAGGACGAGTGCCGCGCCTGAGTTTTTCGCTCTTCGTTTCACTCACCACTCGCCACTCTCCTACTCTCTAAGTAACCCTTCGTTGACGGCAGCCCTCGGGCTGCCGTCTTCGTTTTTCGACCCCAAGACCAAAGTCGAAGAAAGGCAAGAATGACCCGGCCCGGCAACTGCTGTAACCTACCCATTGTTTAAATGCACAACAGTATCTTCGAACAACAAGCGCTCAGCTTGACGACTATTGCCGAGGCCCACATGACCGAAACGCTCGTCAAGACGACTCTGGACGACACCATCTACACCATCACCCTGGCGCGCCCGGAGAAGCGTAACGCGGTCAGCGACCGTCTGCTCAGCGCTCTGGAAGAGGCCTTGGTGGCCACGCCGCAAGAGACCCGGGTCATCATTCTGGCCGCCGAGGGCAAGCATTTCTGCGCCGGTCTGGACCTCGCCGAACATCAGCATCGCGACCCCTTCGGCGTGGTGCAGCACTCCCGCGGCTGGCACCGTATCTTCGATCGCCTGCAGAACGGCGGCCTGCCGGTGGTGACTGCCATGCAGGGCGCGGTGATCGGCGGCGGCCTGGAGCTGGCCACCGCCACCCATGTACGGGTCGCCGAATCCAGCACCGTCTATCAGCTGCCGGAGGGCCGCCACGGCATCTTCGTCGGCGGCGGCGCCTCGGTACGGGTCTCCAACATCATCGGCCCCGGCCGCATGTGCGAGATGATGCTCACCGGCCGCGTCATGGACGCCGACGAAGGGCAGCGCCTCGGCCTCTCCCACTACGTGGTCGGTAACGGCGAGAGCCTCGACAAGGCCCGCCAGCTCGCCGAGCGCATCGCCGAGAACGCCCCCATGGCCAACTGGGCCATGGTCTCCGCCATCTCGCGCATCGACAACATGGCCAGCGACGACGGCCTGTTCGTGGAATCGCTCACCGCCGCTCTGACCCAGACCAGCCCCGAGGTGGCCGAGCGCATCGGCAGTTTCTTTACCAAGAAAGGCCAGGGTCCGCGCACCTGAGGAGAACACCATGAAGTTCCAGGACAATACCTTCATCGTCACCGGCGGCGCCTCGGGGCTGGGAGAAGCCACCGCCCGCGCCCTGCACGATGCCGGCGGCAACGTGGTGATCGCCGATCTCAATGCCGAGCGCGGCGAGAAGCTGGCGGGCGAGCTGAACGCCAGGAGCGCCACCGACCGCGCGCTGTTCCGCCGCACCGACGTTACCAGCGAGGCCGATGCCCAGGCCGTGGTGGCGCTGGCCGTGGACACCTTCGGCGGCCTGCACGGGCTGATCAACTGCGCCGGGGTCGGCGATCCCGCCAAGGTGGTCGATCGTCACGGCGAGCCGCTGCCGCTGGAAGCCTTCGCCCGCATCGTCAACATCAACCTGTTGGGCACCTTCAACATGCTGCGCCTGGCCGCCGCCGCCATGGCCAAGGGCGAGCCCCAGGCCGACGGCGAGCGCGGAGTAATCGTCAACACCGCCTCGGTAGCGGCCTTCGACGGCCAGATCGGCCAGCCCGCCTATGCGGCCTCCAAGGGCGGCATCGTCTCCATGACCCTGCCCATCGCCCGGGAAATGGCGCGCCACGGCATCCGCGTCATGACCATCGCCCCGGGACTGTTCAGGACCCCGCTGATGGAGGCGCTGCCGGAAGAGGCGCAGCAATCCCTGGCCGCGTCCATCCCTTTCCCCAATCGCCTGGGAGAGCCCGACGAGTTCGCACGCCTGGCCTGCCATATCGTCGATAACCCCATGCTCAACGGCGAGACCATTCGAGTAGATGGGGCGATCCGTATGGCTCCGAGGTAAAAGCCCCTTCTTCGGCACCGTTCTCGGTGGGCGCCGGCGGGCAGGTCGTAGCGAAGGTCTTTTGCCATGGATGGCAAAAGTAGCGCCCAGGGAAGGGTTCACAGCGCCTTCGCGAAGGCCTGCCCACCGGGATAGCCCACCCCCACCAGATCCAGACCCTATCTACGTCCGGCCAGCAACGAGGAACGTCCATCGCATGCTCGATTACCAGGCACCGCTGCGCGATATGCAGTTCATCCTCGAGGAGCTGGCCGGTCTCGAGCGGATTGGCGACCTGCCCGGTTGCGAGGACGCTTCGGCGGATCTGGTCAGCGCCGTGCTGGAGGAGGCCGGCAAGTTCGCCGCCGGCGTGCTCGCCCCGCTCAACCCGGTCGGCGACCAGCAGGGCTGCCGCCTGGAAGGCGAGCGAGTGGTCACTCCCGAGGGCTGGCAGACGGCCTACGACCAGTTCCGCGAGGCCGGCTGGATCGGCCTCTCGCTGCCCCCTGGACATGGTGGTCAGGGGCTACCCAAACTGGTCTCCACCCCGGTGTGGGAGATGTGGTTCTCGGCCAACATGGCCTTCGCCATGCTGCCCCAGCTCAACGTGGGCCAGACCGAGGCGCTGACCATCGCCGCCAGCGAGGCACAGAAAGCCACCTGGCTCGACAAGATCGTCAGCGGCGAGTGGGCCGCCACCATGAACCTCACCGAGCCCCAGGCCGGCTCCGACCTGGCCGCCACGCGCATGCGCGCCGAGCCCGAGGGCGATGACGCCTACCGCCTGTTCGGCCAGAAGATCTTCATCTCCTACGGCGAGCACGAACTCACCCCCAACATCGTGCATCTGGTACTGGCCCGGCTGCCCGACGCCCCGCCGGGGGTGAAGGGGCTGTCGCTGTTCCTGGTGCCCAAGTACCTGCTCGACGAGCAGGGCGAGCCGGGGCAGCGCAACGACATCCGCTGCATCGCCATCGAGCACAAGATGGGCATCCACGGCAGCCCCACCTGCACCCTCAGCTACGGTGACGACGGCGGCGCCCTGGGTTATCTGGTCGGCGAGCCGCACCAGGGCCTGGCCACCATGTTCGTGATGATGAACGAGGCCCGCTTCAACGTGGGCATCCAGGGCCTGGCGCTGGGCGAGCGCGCCTATCAGGCCGCCCTCGCCTACGCCCGGGAGCGCGTCCAGGGGCGCGACATCGTCAGCGGCGAAGTCGGCCGGCCCATCATCGTCCACCCCGACGTCAAGCGCATGCTGGTGTCGATGCGCGCCCGGCTGATGGCCATGCGCGGCCTGCTCTACAGCGCCGCCGGCTGGTTCGACCTCGCCCGTCACCACCCCGAGGCCGAAGTCGCCGACAAGTACCGCCGCTACGTCGATCTGCTGATGCCGGTGGCCAAGGGCTGGTGCACCGAGGTGGGTAACGACCTCTGCGACGAGGCGATCCAGGTCTTCGGCGGCATGGGCTTCGTCGAGGAGACCGGGGTGGCCCAGCTGTTCCGCGACGCCCGCGTCATCACCATCTACGAGGGCACCACCGGCATCCAGGCCAACGACCTGCTGGGGCGCAAGATCCTGCGTGAGGACGCCGCCACCCTGCGCGAGCTGATTGCGGATATCCACGAGACGGCCGCTCGGCTCGAATCTGATGCCAAGCTCAGCGACCTGGCGCAGCCGCTCCACGGCCAGGCCACCCTGCTCGACCAGAGCGCCGACTGGCTGCTGGCCCACAAGGCCGACACCGCCGTGCTCTATGCCGGCGCCGTGCCTCTGCTACATATGCTCGGCATCGCCTGCGGCGCCTGGCAGATGGCCCGCCTGGCTCTGGCCGCCGAAGCCCGCCGCACGACAGGCGACGGCGACCCCGACTACCTGGCGGGGCTGAGCGAATTGGCCCGTTTCTATCTTGCCACCCAGGCCCCCCAGGCCCACGCCCACGGCCACACCCTGCGCCACGCCGGCGCGGTGTTGAGCCGCATGTCCGAGACAGGGCTTTGAGAGAAGCCGTCACCCCACCTTGACGATCAGCGCCGCGGCGGAGTCGCCAGCGGCGCAGCCGGTCACCAGGGCGTAGACGCCGCCCTCATCGAAGCCTCCTTCTCGTTTCGCGCATACAAGTATTTTGCAGCAGCCTTTTGCCGCTCCTGGCAGGTGGAGTCATCTTCATGGCACCCAGCGACAAGTCACCCGCCCTGGAGGCTGCTAGCGTCAGTCATGCCCCACCGAAACCGCGGCTATACGACAAGAGGCACGCACAATGACCGACACCATGATCGCCAGGCTTCCCGAAGTGGATGCCTTTCTCTCTCGGGCCTCAGGCTCTTTCATCGATGGTGAGCACCTTTCCGGCAGTGGCCGCCATGCGGATATCATCGACCCCTCGAACGCCTTGTCTTTGACCCGTCTGGGGCTTGCTGACGAGGCGATCGTCGACCGGGCCGTCGCTAGCGCCAAGCGCTGCTTCGACAACGGCATTTGGCGCGGCATGAAGCCCGCTCAGCGCGAGCGTATCCTGCTCAAGTTCGCCGACCTGGTGGAAGCTCATGGCGAGGAGCTGGCCCAACTCGAGAGCCTCAACCAAGGCAAGTCGATCCATATTGCGCGCATGGTGGATGTGGGCTTCTCCGTCGATTTCATGCGTTATACCGCCGGCTGGACCACCAAGCTCGAAGGGCAGACCACCTCGGTCTCCATCGGCATGCCCGAAGGCGCCGAGTTTCATGCCTATACGCTGCGCCAGCCGGTGGGCGTCGTGGCCGGGATCGTACCCTGGAATTTCCCTTTCATGATCACCCTGTGGAAGGTGATCCCGGCGCTGGCAGCAGGCTGCTCCATCGTCATCAAGCCGGCCACCGAGACTCCACTGAGTGCCCTGCGCTTGGCGGAGCTGGCTCTGGAGGCGGGCGTTCCAGCCGGGACCTTCAACGTGGTGGTAGGCGCCGGCTCTATCGCCGGACAGTACTTGGCGGAGCACCCCGACGTGCGCAAGGTGACCTTCACCGGCAGCACCGCGGTGGGCAAGCAGATCGGCCATGCCGCCGTCGATCACATGGCCCGCTTTTCGCTGGAGCTGGGCGGCAAGAACCCCATGCTCGTGCTGGAAGACGCCGACCTGGACAAGGCGGTACACGGGGCCTTGATGGCGGGGTTGCTCAACCAAGGCCAGGTGTGCGCTGCCGCCTCGCGCTTCTATGTGCACCGCTCGCTGCACGATGCGTTCTGCGAGCGCCTGCATGGCGCCATCCAGGGCATGTCGGTCGGACCCGGCCTGGATCCGGCAGCGCAGCTCAATCCGCTGGTCTCGAGGCGTCATCAACAGAGCGTATTGGCACATATCGAGCGTGCCCAGGCGGAGGGGGCCAAGGTGTTACGTGGCGCCGCTGTGCCCGAGGAAGGTTTCTATGTCTCGCCGGTGGTCCTCAGTGGCGTGACCCAGCAGATGACGGTGGCCCGTGAGGAGGTATTCGGGCCGGTACTCTCGGTGATCCCCTTCGACAAGATCGAGGAGGGGCTGGCCATGGTCAACGACAGCGACCTCGGGCTGGCCGCCAGCCTGTGGACCAACGACCTGAGCCAGGCCATGCGCCTGATCCCACGAATCGAAGCAGGCACGGTATGGGTCAACACCCACGTGACCCTGGATGCCAGCCTGCCCTTCGGCGGCGTCAAGCAGTCCGGCATCGGTAGAGAGTTCGGCCGCGAAGCGGTGGAGGCCTGCACCGAACTCAAGTCGGTGTGCATCGCTTATTGATGCCTCCTCATCCTTGCGTCCGATGCCATTGCGTATCGGACGCTTTTTTATGCCTGCCGCCTGACACTGAGCGTCAACTCCCCGTCAAGGACAGTCAAGACATCCACCGGCGTCAAGTACAGGCTGTGCATGAGGCTCGCCACGTAAGCTCGGATGCGCCCAGGGACCACAACGACACAATAGGCCTTTCCGGAGATTCACCATGATCGACTCCACGTCCACCCGGGGCGCCAGCGCCCACGAGAGTCACCCTTCGAGTGCGCCGGGCATCGGCTTCAAGACCATGATCGCCATCTGCGTCGGCTGCGTCGTAGTGCAAGGAGCGATGGCCTCGGCGCTGATGGGCTTCGGTATAGGAGGCCTGAGCTTTCTGGCAGCCATGGGGCTGGCCTTGATCTTCGCCTTCTGCAATGCCATCACCTTTTCCGAACTCTCCCTGATGTACCCCTCGTCGTCGGGTACCCTCGCGACCTATACCCAGAAGGCCATCGGCCATTTCCCGGCGATCGTCTCGGTATTTTCCGGCTACGTGGTGGTGGCCATGTTCGGCCTGTCGGCGGAGCTGATTCTGGTCGATCTCCTGCTGCAGACGCTATTTCCCGGCCTGCTGCCCCCTTACTTGATTCCGCTGGTACTGCTGACCGGACTGGCGGTACTGAATATCCTGGGCACCGATGTCTTCGCCAAGACGCAGAACCTGTTCACCTTCGCCATGATCGCCGCCATCCTGCTGGTCGGCGCCACCGCGCTTCTGGACACACCCTCGGCTTCGGTCGTCCAGGTGGCGGCCGGCATCGGCTGGGGGCAGGAGGGCATCTTCGACGGCAGCTTCATCGCCCTCACGGCATTGGCCATGTGGATGTTCGTCGGCTGCGAGTTCATCTGCCCGCTGATCAATGACATCCGCCAGCCGGAACGCCGCGTGCCGCGGGCGATGTTCATGTCGCTGCTGATTATCTTCGTGCTGTTCGCGCTGTTCTGCCTGGGTGCCGGGCGCTATCTCTCCCAGGAGACGCTGACCACCTCGCCCCTGCCCTACCTGGACCTGGTCGACGGCGTCTTCGGCCAGGCGGGTCTGATCATCGCCACCGTCATGGGGCTGACCGCCACCTGCAGCACCGTAAACACCGTGCTCGCCGCAGTGCCCCGCATGCTTTCGGGCATGGCCGACAACGGCCAGGCGTTCGCCATCATGGGCCGGAAGCATGCACGTTTCGACACGCCCTGGGTCGGCATCCTGTTCCTGGCGACGATCGTGGCGATCCCCTTCCTGCTGGTCAGCCCCGACAACATCATCCTGCTGCTGATCGGTGCTGCGACCAGCTGGCTGCTGGCCTATATCGTCGCGCATATCAACGTCATCGTGCTGCGTGCCAGGAAGCCTGACCACGCACGCCCTTATCGCACCCCTTTCTACCCCGTCCCTCAGGTCATCGGCATCATCGGCATGGGCTACGTGGCCGCCAACGCCTCGCCGTCGCCGGACATGACGGCCACCGTCTACACCCTGCTCGGCGTGGTGCTCGGCATTGTCGCCGTGATCGCACTCTTCTGGGTCAAGTTCCGTATGCAGACCGGGCTCTTCGAGCCGGACATGAGCGACTGAACGCCGTCGCAGAGCATCACGAGCCAGAGGCGCCCCTCATGACTATCGCTCTCTACCACTGCGAAGACGTCATCGACCATGCCCAGCGGCTGGATGGCTGGCAGCAGGAGTTCGACCAGATCGAGGAGGGGTGCT
This sequence comes from Halomonas sp. KM-1, assembly GCF_000246875.1. Lineage (NCBI taxonomy): Bacteria > Pseudomonadati > Pseudomonadota > Gammaproteobacteria > Oceanospirillales > Halomonadaceae > Halomonas > Halomonas sp. KM-1. The sequence goes on along the minus strand of NZ_BAEU01000086.1, from coordinate 931 downwards.
TCTGCGGCGATATCGTCGATGTCACCGGCCGGGGGCTGCGATTGTTCCGCGAGAGTGCCAACCTGGGCCTGTCCCAGTCGATGCACTTCCCGGAAACCCAGTGGCATCTGGTCCTGCCGATCCACTGGCCGAGCGAAGGCCTGTTTCCCGCCGACGCCATCACGGTGCTACCGCGCTGCGAGCGATTCTGGAGCGTGGCAACCGGGCGCTACGACCTGCTGGTGGTGTCGATCGACCGCCACCGCTACGGCTGGCTGGAGCGGGACGAGCGGCGGTTGCGCGCGCTGGAGGTAGCAGCGCCAGTGCTGACCGCCGTTAGGCAGCAGTGGCAAGCGATGACGGACTACCTGCAGGCGGCACAGGCCCACGGCGGCCCACCGGCATCGCTGCAGCCGGTGTTCCTGCACCAGCTAGAGGAGGGAGTCGCGCTGCTACTTGGTGACTGCACGCGATCGCCGCGACTCGACGACGTCTGCTATCGTACTCGGCGCTATATCGTCGATCGCTGCCAGGTGCTGACCCGGGCTCGGCCCGACGATCCCCCCTCGCTGATGTCGCTGTGTCGCCAGTTGAAGATCTCGCGCCGCACCCTGCAATACAGCTTTCAGAAGGAGACCGGCCAGGCGCCGGTGCACTATCTGCGCGCACTTCGGCTCAACGCGGTTCGGCGAAGCCTGTTGCGGGAGCCCACCCAACGCATTGCCGATGCCGCCGCCCGTCAGGGGTTCTTCCATCTGAGCTACTTTGGCCGCGAATACCGACGCCTGTTCCGGGAGCCACCCTCCGCCACCCTTCAGCGCGCCCAGACGCAATAGCCGCGAGACGGACGGCGGGCGGTCATCGCGCCGGACATGACCGTTCGCGTCAGAAGCGATCGAAGCGATAGGGGGCCGGATCGATAATCGGCTCGGCGCCGGAGAGAAGGTCGGCC
>NZ_BAEU01000087.1:0-9954 GCF_000246875.1 Halomonas sp. KM-1 | reverse complement strand
CGCTTGGCCGAGCCGCACGGCCCCGCCACCGCGGAGCCGCGGAGTCGCGACCGCGGCCATGAGCACCTCGCCCAGTACCAGACCCTGATCGAGGCGCAGTACCGCCAGCAGCCCAGCGTCGAGCAGTTTGCCGAGTGGCTCGGCATGAGCAGTGCGCACCTCAACGCCCTGTGCCGCCGCCTGGCGAATCGCAGTGCGCTACAGCTGCTCCACGAGCGCCTGCTGCTGGAGGCCAAGCGTCAGCTCACCTATACCAACATGACCATCAGCCAGATCGCCGACAGCCTCGGCTTCTCCGAACCGGCCTACTTCACCCGCTTCTTCAAGCGCAATACCGGGCTCTCGCCGCGGGACTTCCGCCTGCGCCAGCACGCCGAAGCCTCGCCCAAATGAAAAGGCCCCGGTCAGCTAGGCTGAACCGGGGCAGGAGATCAAAGGTGCGAGGTTATAGCATCCATAGCGACAGCACCGGGAAAGCAATCAACAGCGCCAGGCGCAGCAGGTCGGCGACGATGAAGGGCGTCACGCCGCGGTAGATCTCGCCCAGCCCCACATGCGGCGCCATCGCCTTGATCACGAACACGTTCATGCCCACCGGTGGCGTCACCAGCCCCAGCTCTACCGTCAGCACGGTAAGAATGCCGAACCACACCGGGTCGATGCCAAGCATGGTGATGATCGGGAACACCACCGGCACCGTGATCACCAGCATGGCGATGGAGTCCATGAACATGCCGAGCACGAAGTAGAGCAGCAGGATCAGCAGCAGAATGACGATGGTCGGCACGTCCAGCCCGCCGAGGAAGGTGCTGATGGTGAAGGAGATGCGCGACACCGAGATGAAGTAGCCCAGCGTCTCGGCCCCTACCAGCATGAAGAACACCACCGCCGAGAGTGCCAGGGTTTCCCGCACGCTCTGCCACAGCCCGGCCAGGCGCATGCCCTTGTAGAAGGCGTAGAGCATGGTGGCAAAGGCGCCCACGCTGGCCCCTTCAGTGGGCGTGAACATGCCCTGGTAGATGCCGGCAATGATGATCACGAACACGGCGAAGAACGGCAGCAGCCCGGAGATCGAGCGCAGCTTCTCGCTCAGCGAGGTCGACTCGCCGGGCACCACCATGTCGGGCCAGATGCGCATCACCACGCTGACCGTCAGGGCATAGAAGACCAGCCCCATCAGGCCGGGGATGATGCCCGCGGCGAACATGTCGCCGACGGACTGCTCGGTGATCACGGCATAGATCAGCAGCGCGATGCTGGGCGGGATCATGATGCCCAGGGTGCCGCCGGCAGCCAGCGTGCCGGTGGCCAGCGAGCGCTTGTAGCCGTGCTTCTCCATCTCGGGCAGGGCCACCCGGGTCATGGTGCTGGCGGTGGCCAGCGACGAACCGGAAATGGCCGAGAACACCCCACAGGAGCCCACTGTGGCGATCGCCATGCCGCCCTTCCAGCCGCCGCAGATGGTGCGCGTGGAGTTGAACAGCATGCCCGCCATGCCCGAATGGGCGGCCAGCACCCCCATCAGGATGAACATCGGAATGGCGCTGAAGCTGTAGCTGGAAAGCACGTCCACCGGTACCGACTTGACCATGGAGAGCGCCGCGCCCCAGGAGATCACCTGGGCGAAGCCCACCACACCGACGATCAGCATCGCCAGCGCCACCGGCACCCGCAGAATCAGCAGTACCAGCAGACCGATCAGGCCGATGCCACCGATCATCTCGCTACTCATGATGGACACCTCCCCCCTCGGTGGCGAAGAAGGCGCCCAGGATGGCATGCAGCAGGCTGCGCAGCGCCAGCAGCGCGCATAGCACGGCACCGAACTGGTAGATCGGCCCCATGGGAATCCTCAGGTCCTGGGTTACCTGGCCGCGCTGGGCGGCAATGCCCGCCTCCTGCCACAGGCCGATGGCCATCACCGCGCCCAGCACCACGAAGCCGAGCAGGAACAGGCCGCCCAGGCGCTCCTTGAGCACCGGCGAGAGGCCGTGGGAGAAGGCCTCCACCACCACCTGGCTGCGCTCCACGCTGGCGGCCATGGCTGCCAGCAGCGAGAACATCAACAGATAGCGCACCAGCTCGACGCTGCCGATCACGCTCCAGTTGAGCGCCCCGCCGGAGAGGCGGAACGCCAGGCGCAGCAGCACGTCGACGATGGTCACGCTCATCAGCGCCAGCAGCGCCAGACCCGCCACCAGCAGGCACAGGCGCCCCAGCTGGCGGCTTGCGAACAGCAAGGGTTGCATCATGGCCTCCCGGCTCAGCCCTGCTCGACCGAGCAGGCCTCGCGCGCCGTCATGGCGGCTTCGTAGACTTCACGAGCATTGTCCAGGCCGCGGCCTTCGAGCTCGCTCAGGTAGTTCTCGATCCCCGCCTTGAGCGGACCGGCCCAATCGTCGTGCTCGAGCGGGTTGTCGATCACGCGGATGGTGTGCCCGGCCTCCTCGGCTTCCTGCTTGCCTGCTTCATCCAGGCCGTCGAACACGCCGCCGGCCACTTCGCTCCACTGCATGCCCCTGTTGGCCTCGATGGCCGCCTGCTGCTCTTCGCTCAGGCGGTCGAAGCTGCGCTGGTTCATGGTGGCGACGAAGATCAGCGAGTAGAACGGCACCTGGGTGTGGTAGTTGGCCAGCTCGTTGAGGCGGAAGACCTTCATGCCCTCCCAGGGGAAGCTCAGGCCGTCGATCACGCCGCGCTGCAGCGAGGTGTAGATGTCCGGCGCCGGCATGCCGACCGGCTGGGCGCCGAGCTGCTCGAGCATCTCGCCGGCCACGGCGGTGGGGCGGCGGATACGCAGGCCGGAAAGATCGGCGGGCGACTGGATGTCGTTATCCACGGTGTGCAGGTAGCCCGGCCCCGTGGTGAACATGAACAGCACCTTGGTGTCGTCATACTCTCCGGCGATGTGGCCGTCGTCGTAGAGGGTCTGCAGGATGCAAGCGCCCTGGCTGGCGGTATCGGAAACCCCCGGCAGCTCGACGATCTGCGACAGCGGGAAACGGCCCGCGGTGTAGCCCTGAGCGGTGATGGCGATGTCGGAGATGCCGTTGACCGTTCCTTGGTAGGCCTGGTCGGCGCGGGTCAGGGTCTGGGACGGGTAGTTCTCGATCGTAAGCTCGCCGCCGGAAGCCTCCTGCACGGCATCGGCCCAGGCCTGGAAGATTTCCTGGTTGATGCCGGAACCGTCCGGCCAGAAGTGCGACATGCGCAGGGTGGTGGAGGCCTGCGCGGCGGAAGCGGCAGTGAGCCCAGCGATGGAAGCCGCCAACAGGCAGCGGGACAGGACACGGTTCATGGGTGCCTCCAAGGGTAGTTATAGTCGGTTTGCAGCGCCTTTGTTCGCAACACGAACACACGTTCGGCTTAGCGACTAAGCTACCCCACCACTGCCCTACCCGATAATCGACATTAGTCTATGTCGATTGGATTTTTCGTTGCTTCTGACAAAGGAAAAGTACCCATTTGCCCACAAACCAGGACAAAAAGAATATCAACTTGGACTTTTCAAGGGTGACGTGACGCAGGGGGTACGCCGTGGTTCAGTGCTCCAGCGGCCCCTGCCGCCTGCGCAGCTCCACGGGAGAGATTCCGTAGCGCTGGCGGAATAGCCGGGCAAAGTGCGCGCCATCGACGAAGCCATGTTCCAGGGCGATGTGGGTGATGGTGTTGCGTCGATTCGTGGCGTCCAGCAGCGCCAGGTAGCAGCGCTCCAAACGCAGCTCGCGAATGAAGGTGGCCGGCGGCGCCAGCTGGTGTCGACGAAACTCGTCGTAGAGCGCACGCATCGACAGGTTCAGGGCGCTGGCCAGATCCTCCGGCGCCAGGGTCGGGTCAGCGAGCCGCTCCAGCACCAGGCGCCGCGCCCTGACCAGCCGCTCGCTGGGCATGGGGGCGCAGTGCAACTGCTGCCGTTGGCGCCGCCAGAGGAAGTCGAAAACGAGCTCGAGCGCCACCTCCTCCACCTTTGCCACCATGGGGTCGTCACCCCACACCAGCTGCGAACGCAGCGCCGCCAGGGCTCCCTGCACGGCGGCGTCCCACGGCAGCACCTGCCCCTGGCAGCGTTCGGCCAGCTGCCGCCACTCCGGCATGTCGGCCAGATCGAGGCTCAGCATCAGCACGCGATAATCGCCGAAGGTATGCAGGCGGTAGGGCGTCGAGAGGCGATAGATCGCCAGTTGCCCGGCTTCCAGGCGGATGGTGCGGCTGCCCTGCTCCATCTCGGCCCCACCTTGCAGTTGCCACACCAGCTTGAAGGTGTGGTCGGTGCCGGTGTGGCTGGCCATGCGCGGCGTACGCGTAACCCGCACTGGCGAGCTGGCCAGCTGAACCAGCTGACCGCTGTGCAGGTTTCGACCTCGCAAAGCGGCCCGGAATGTCGGCGTCTGGGGCACCACCTCCAAGGGCGGCAGATGGGCGCCGCTGGCGCTGACGAAGCGCTCCAGACTGGTGGTGCGCAGGCTGGTGGCACACAGGCTGGCGTCAGATGGGGCTGGCGACGGCATCCCAGCGGGACGCGCGTCGCTGCGAGGGGCGAAGGCGTTCATCTCCAGCGTCTCCGTAGCAATTGTTATTGACGTTATTTATTGCCACTTACAACAAAATCGACATACAGAGTGGTCCAAGACGACCCGACTTGGCAAGCGATCGCTGCAGGAATCGACAACGTCTCTGCACGGATACGCAAGACCGGCATGACATGGCGAGGCTGAATGGCCGTTACCCCCGGACGAAACAACAGACGTAAACAACAGACGTAAACAACAACAGGAGCACGCCATGTCCACTTCCCACGCCTTCCATGCCCTGATCAACGGCAAATTGACCACGGGCACTCGCCAGATGGCGGTGATCAACCCCAGCAACGAAGAGGTAGTGGCCTATTGCCCCCGCGCCACCCCCGAAGAGGCCGAGCGTGCCATTCGCGCCGCCCGCGAGGCCTGGCCCGCCTGGCGGGATACGCCGCTGGAACAGCGCCGCCAGGTGCTGCTTGCCATCGCCGATCGCATCGAGGCGAATGCCGAGGAGCTGGAGCACTTGATCACCCTCGAGCAGGGCAAGCCCCTGGCAGGCTCCAAGGTGGAAACCTTTCAGGCACCGGCGATCCTGCGCTTCTTCGCCAATGCCGATCTCTCTCCGCGAATACTGCAGGACGACGCGCAGCAGCGCGCCGAGCTGCACCGCCGCCCGTTGGGTGTGGTGGCCGCCATCGTGCCCTGGAACTTCCCGCTGGTGATGGCCTGCTACAAGCTCGGCCCCGCGCTGATCACAGGCAATACCTGCCTGGTCAAGCCGAGCCCCACCACGCCGCTCGCCACGCTGCGCTTAGGCGAACTCATCGCCGATCTGGTGCCAGCAGGAGTGGTCAACGTCGTGCCGGACGGTGGTGACATCGGCCCGCTGCTGGCCGGACATCCGGACATCGACAAGATCTCCTTCACCGGCTCCACCGCCAGCGGACGTGCGGTAATGCGCTCCGCCGCCGACAGCCTGAAACGCCTCACCCTGGAGCTGGGTGGCAACGACGCCGCCATCGTGCTCGATGACGTCGACGTGGCGGCCGTGGCCCCGCAGCTGTTCGGCCTGGCGTTCGTCAACTCGGGCCAGGTGTGCATGTCGATCAAGCGGCTCTACATCCACTCCGCCATCTACGAGCCGATGTGCGATGCGCTCGCCGAGCTGGCGCGCTCCGCCAAGGTGGGCGATGGGTTGGATCCGACCACCCAGTTCGGCCCGGTGCAGAACCGCCGCCAGTTCGACGCGGTGAAGCGAACGCTCGAGCTCGCCCCCCAGTACGGCCGGATCATTGCCGGCGGCCGCACCTACGGCCCGGGGTATTACGTCGAACCGACGCTGATCCGGGACATCGAGGAGGGCAACCCGGTGGTGGACGAGGAGATCTTCGGCCCGGTGCGCTCGCTGCTGCGCTTCGACGACGTCGAGGACGCGATACGCCGCGCCAACCGCTCGCCCTATGGCCTGGGCGGCTCGGTATGGACGCGGGACGTCGAGCGGGGCGAGCGCATCGCCAGCCGGCTGGAAACGGGCAGCGCCTGGGTCAATCAGCACTTTGCCATGGCGCCGCACATTCCGTTCGGCGGCCACAAGCAGTCCGGCATCGGCGTGGAGTTTTCCGAGGCGGGGCTGCACGAATACACCGCCATCCAGTCGGTGGTGGTCGCCAAGCCGGCCCAGTGAAAGGAACACACGTCATGGAAATCAACGCAGCCGTGGCCCGCGCGCCACAGGCCCCGCTCTCCCTGGAGACACTGCAGCTGGAACCGCCCCGGGCCGGTGAGATCCTGGTGCGCCTGGTGGCCACCGGCATCTGCCACACCGACATCGTCATGCGCGATCAGCACCTCCCCACGCCACAGCCGGTGGTGCTGGGCCACGAGGGGGCCGGTATCGTCGAGCAGGTGGGCAGCGGCGTCAGCAAGGTCGCCGTCGGCGATCACGTGGTCATGACCTACAACTCGTGCGGCTACTGCGCCAGCTGCGACAAGGGCCAGGCCAGCTACTGCCACGACTTCTTCCCGCGCAACTTCCTCGGCACCCGGGCAGACGGCTCGAGCGGCCTGTCCCAGGCGGGCAAGATGATATACGGCAACATCTTCGGCCAGTCTTCCTTCGCCAGCCACTCGCTGTGCCATGAGCGCAACGTGGTCAAGGTGCCCCGCTCGGCTCCGCTGGAGCTGCTGGGACCGCTGGCCTGCGGGGTGCAAACCGGCGCCGGCGCGGTGCTCAACTCGCTGCGGGTCGCGCCGGGCGACTCGCTGGCGGTGTTCGGAACGGGGTCGGTCGGCCTATCGGCCATCATGGCCGGTGTGGTCGCCGGGGCGACCACCATCATCGCGGTGGACCGCAACCGCCAGCGCCTGGAACTGGCACTGGAACTCGGCGCCAGCCACGCCTTCGTCGCCGACTCGCCTGGGGTGGTGGAACGGATCTGCCAGGCCGCCGGCGGCGCGGGCGTCGATCACGCCCTGGATACCACCGGCCTGGCGCCGGTCATCCAGCAGGCCGTGGCGGTGCTGGCGCCCCGCGGCACCTGCGGCATCCTCGGCGCCTCGGACCCCAGCAGTCACCTGGAGCTGAATCTGAGCCACATGATGTCGGCGGGCCGCAGCCTGAGGGGCATCGTCGAGGGCGACTCGCTGCCGGATCACTTCATCCCGGCGCTGATCCGCCTGTACGAAGGGGGCCGCTTCCCGTTCGACCGGCTGGTGACCTACTACGAGTTCGAGCAGATCAACCAGGCCATCGACGACGCCGAGCACGGCCGGGTCATCAAACCCATCGTGCGTTTTCCCACGACGTATCAGTCGTCGTCGGCTCGCGACTGACCGAACCCGGGCCCCAAGCCCAGCAGCTCGCCGTAGCGCAGGCCAATGAAGGCGTGCTCGCGCATCAGCATCTCGGCGCGGGCACCCTCGCCGTGGCGCAGCGCCTGGAACACCAGCTCGTGCTGGGTCTGGGCCAGCTGCAGCTTGCGGTACTCCCGGTCGAGCGCCTCGCTGTCGATGACGATGGAGTCCGCGGCGGCAAACGGCAGATGGTTGTTGCGCGCGATGGCATCGCCGATCACCGGACTGCCGGCCGAGCCGACGATGGTCTCGTGGAAGCGCCGATTGAGCTCGCTCCAGACGTCGACGTCGCGCTCCTCCAGATAGCCCTTGGCCAGCAGCTCGCGCCCCTTTTGGATCCAAACCGTCAGCTCTTCGGCCAGGGCCGGGCTCAGCCCCTGCTCCGCCAGGCGCCGCGCCGCCAGCCCCTCCAGCACCCCGCGCACCTCCACCGCACAGAGCACGTCCGCCTCGGTGAACTCCCGCACCATGAAGCCGCGCTTGCCGGCCCGCTGCAGCAGCCCCTCCTGCTCCAGGGTACGGAAGGCCAGGCGCACCGGGGTGCGCGAGACGCCCAGCTGCTCCGCCACCGCCACCTCACCGATACGTTCACCGGGCTGATAGAAGCCCTCGCCGATCAGCTTGCGCAACCGGCTCACCACGCTCTTGTCGCTGTCGCTCACTCGATCACCACCCTTGCTGCCCTTTCGAAATCACCAATGGATCCAACTAAAGCATAAGTTGACCATTGCAAGGCTGAAAAGCTCTACTTTGGATCCAAACATAACATTCTCAGTAAAGAAGGGAGCACTGATTTATGTAGCGAGCGATGAGAGGCTGGCCGCCGCCGGAGCGCAGCTACCGGAGTTGACTGTAGCTCAATGAGGATAGCGAGCACCGCCGGCGGCCAGGATATCGAGCGCAGTAATAAATCCATGCTCCCGAGGAGAGAACCGTGACTCAGCAAGCCCCCTTCCCCAAGAACACCTGGTACGTCGCCTGCACCCCGGACGAGATCGCGGACAAGCCGCTGGGACGCACCATCTGCAACGAGCCCATCGTACTCTTTCGCGGCGACGAAGGCCGCGTTGCTGCGGTGGAGGATTTTTGCCCGCACCGCGGTGCCCCGCTGTCGCTGGGCTTCGTGCGCGACGGTAAGCTGGTGTGCGGCTACCACGGCCTGGAGATGGGCTGCGACGGCAAGTGCGCCGGCATGCCCGGCCAGCGCGTGCGCGGCTTTCCCAGCATCCGCGCCTACCCGGTCGAGGAGCGCCACGGCTTCGTGTGGCTGTGGCCGGGGGATCCCGAACAGGCCGACCCGAACCTGATCCCCGAGTTGCACTGGGCCAACAATCCCGACTGGGCCTACGGCGGCGGGCTCTACCACATCCACTGCGAATACCGCCTGATGATCGACAACCTCATGGACCTGACCCATGAGACCTACGTGCACGCCTCCAGCATCGGCCAGCCGGAGATCGAGGAGGCCGCCCCCGAGACCACCGTGAATGGCGACGAGGTCATCACCAGCCGGCACATGGAAAACATACCGGCGCCGCCCTTCTGGCAGGCGGCCCTGCGCGGCTGCGGCCTGGCCGACGACGTGCCGGTGGATCGCTGGCAGATCTGCCGCTTCACCCCGCCGAGCCACGTGCTGATCGAGGTGGGCGTGGCCCACGCCGGCAATGGCGGCTACGACGCCCCGGCAGCGGTCAAGGCATCGAGCATCGTGGTCGACTTCATCACTCCCGAAACCGACACCTCGATCTGGTACTTCTGGGGCATGGCGCGCAACTTCAAGCCCGAAGACGGCGAGCTCACCGAGAAGATCCGCGAGGGGCAGGGCAAGATCTTCGCCGAGGACCTGGACATGCTCGAGGCCCAGCAGCGCAACCTGCTGCGCTATCCGGAGCGCCAGCTGCTCAAGCTCAACATCGACGGCGGCGGGGTACAGGCCAGGCGCATCATCGATCGCATCCTGGCCGAGGAGCGCACCGCCAGGGAGGGCGTCACGCCATGAGCAGCGTTCCCCTCTCGCTGATCGTCGAGGTCAAGGCACGCCACGACGAGGCCCGGGACATCGTCACCTTCGAGCTGGCCGACCCTCACGGTCGGCCGCTGCCGGCGTTCAGCGCCGGTGCCCATCTCGACGTGCAGGTCAGAAGCGGCCTGATTCGCCAGTACTCACTGTGCAATCACCCCGAGGAGCGCGACCGCTACCTGATCGGCGTGCTGCGCGACCCCGCCTCCCGGGGCGGCTCGGTGGCCATGCACGAGGAGATCGAGGTGGGCGATCTGATTCAGATCAGCGCGCCCAAGAACCACTTCCCGCTCAAGCCGGCCGGGCACACGCTGCTGCTGGCAGGCGGCATCGGGATCACGCCGATTCTCTGCATGGCCGAGCGCCTGGCCCATACCGATGCCGAGTTCGAACTGCACTACTGCACGCGCTCCCCGGAGCGCACCGCCTTCCGTGAGCGCATCGCCACCTCCGGCTTCGCCGAGCGGGTGCACTTCCACTTCGACGACGGCGAGCCGGCGCAGCAACTCGACCTCGCGGCGCTGGTCGCCACGCCGGACCCCGACGCCCGGGTCTACGTCTGCG
>NZ_BAEU01000088.1:0-34440 GCF_000246875.1 Halomonas sp. KM-1 | reverse complement strand
GTACGGCGGTCGGCCTGCCGCTGCGGCGCCGGGCGCCTGCCCAGCCAGCGGGCCAGCAGCGAGACCGGCTCGGGCTCGGCCGCTTCCGGCTCGACGGCGAAGGCCGCTTCCAGGATCTGCCCCACTCCGGTCCGGATCGTCGCGTAGAGCTCGTCGAAGGCCTGACGCAGCGCCGGCATATGGGGCAGCAGGTAGCCGCTGAGGATCTGCAGGGTGATGCGGCGGAAGTTGCGCCCCAGCATCTCCTCCTCTTCCCCCTCGGCCACTCGGATATCGGCGGTCACCCGCACGATCAGCTCGTGCAGCACCAGACGCTCGGCGCGAAACGCCACCAGCTCCTCCTCCTCGAGGCCGGTGAGGGCTCTCAGCTCGGGGATCTCGCTCAGCCGGGTAGAGACGTTCTCCTCGCGATGAATGGTTTCCAGGGCGTGGTAGCGCCTGGGCAGGTCGGCCTCGAGGCCGGGATTCCACGCCGAGTATTGGGAAACCACTGGATCAGACATGGGAGCCACGCTCGTGCTGCAATTGCCGACCGAAGTTCGGCGCTCATGCCTTGACATTGGCCGAATTCGCCAAGGTGGGCAACTTCCATATAGTCATCATGTGCCCCAAACCGGCGACTTATAACCCGACCCCGAACACCAGCGGGGTAATGGTATAGAGCGCTGCCACGATCACCAACAGGCCGATCAGGTTCATCCAGATGCCGGCGCGGATCATGTGACCGATCGGTAGGTCGCCCGTGGCAAAGGCCACCGCGTTGGAGGGCGTGGCCACCGGCAGCATAAAGGCGCAGCTGACGGCGAAGGTGACCACGATGGTCATCAACAGCGGATCGACGCCGAGCCCCGTGGCGATGGCCCCCATGATCGGGAAGAAGGCAGCAGCCGTGGCGGTGTTACTGGTCAGCTCAGTAAGCAGGATGATGACCAGGGCGGTGACCACTAACACCAGCAGTGGCGGCAACCCCGCCAGACCCGAGACGCTTTCGCCGATCCAGGCACTCAGCCCGGTGGCGGTGAACTGAGCCGAAAGGGTCAGGCCACCGCCGAACAGAATCAGCACACCCCACGGCACTTCACGGGTCGCCGACCATTCCAGCAGAGCCCCCTGCCCACGTGATGCGGGAATGACGAACATCAGGATAGCCGCCAGAATCGCGACGCTGGTATCGTTTATATTGGTCAGCCAGGGCAATGTCCCGCCGAGGGCTGGCACCCGCGCCAATAGCGGCAGAAACACCCAGCAAAACACCGCTCCGGCGAAGACCATCAACACCCGACGCTCCTCGGGCGTCAGACGCCCCATCGCATTGAGCTCCGACTCGATCATCGCCCGCCCCCCCTGGATGTCCCCCACCTCGGCACGGAACACCAGCTTGTTGAGCACCCACCAGGCCAGCAGCAGCATGGCGAAGGAGAATGGCAGGCCCATCAACATCCAGTGTCCGAAGCCGATGACGACACCGTGGGAATCCTCCAGGTAGGCACGCATCAGCGCCATGGGTGGCTGGCCGATCAGGGTCGCCATGGAGCCGATGGTGATCGCATAGGCAATGCCGATCAGCACCGCTGCGGAGAACTTGGGTGTCGCCTCGTCATTTCCCAGCGACTTCACCAACGCGATGATGGAGCCACCAATGGGCATCATGATCACTGCCGTGGCAGTGTTGCTGACCCACATGGTGATGAACCAACTGGCTGCCATCAGGCCAAAAACGATCTGGGCTGGTCGGGTGCCGACAAGCAGCACCGTCATCAGCGCGAAACGACGGTGCAGATTCCAGCGCTGGGTTGCCAGACCCAGCAGCACACCCCCCAGTACCAGAAAGACGATGGAGTGCGCATAGGGTGAGGCTGTTGCCCCTACGGTGGCGATACCGAAGAAGGGAAAGAGTACCAACGGCAGCAACGAGGTCGCAGGAATCGGGATCGCCTCGGTCATCCACCACACCGCCATCAGCATGGCAATTCCCGCCACAATACGTGCATCGAGGTCGAGACTATTGGGCAAAAGCGTGTAGGTGGCCAGGGCGATCAGCAAACCTGCGACTAAGGAAAGAGGCTTGAAGTCGGTGACGGTAGTGCCAGCAGGCGACGCGCTAATTTCGGCTGAATTCATTTTGGACTCCTGGTTATAGCACTGTACATACGCGCCAGAGGGGCGCGGGGACGTACGTGACAAGCGTGCTGCCGCATGAACTTATGGTTCTCTACCGCGGCAACTCATGGTCTGTATTGGTCGCATACGACAGTTGGAAGCAGTCCACCGCCCTGGCGCCGCTTAGGTTGGTGCACGATTAAAGAAACTAATACCCTGGAGCAAACAGGCTCATCCCGAGAGAACAACCAGTAAGGCAGCAACTCCTCGTTGCTCTTGTCAGGAACGAGGCTCCCCTACCCACCGGCGGTGCCGGCGGGCGGAGCGCTTCGTGTCGTCAGTCAGGTAGCGTCGGTTGCGGCCGCTCAGGCCTCGACGGGCTCGCGCTTGGCCGGTGTCGCCTCGTCTTCCAGCGCCCGCGGGCGCTTGTGGCGGCTCTGCTGCTCGGGGTCGGCGGTGGGCGCCAGCTCGACGTCGAACACCACCTCAGTGAAGGGCGCTTCGAGCCCGCGCTTGGCGGCCTCGGCGGCGTCCTCGATGCGGGTGGCGTCGACCACCAGCTCTTCACGAGTGGCGAAGGCAAAGTCGTCCCAGGTGTACTCGTCGCCGGCCAGGTTGATCTGGGTGGTCAGGTGACGATGGCCCGAAGCGGAGACGAAGAAGTGGATGTGCGCCGGACGCTGGCCGTGACGGCCCAGCAGCTTGAGCACTTGGTCGGTGGGGCTGCCGGCCGGCACACCGTAGCCGGAGGGGATGATGCTGCGGGCGCGGTAACGGCCCTCGGCGTCGGCAATGATGGTACGGCGCAGGTTGTACTGCGACTGCGAGGGGTCGAAGAAGGAGTAGCCGCCCTTGGAGTCGGCGTGCCAGATCTCGACCTGGGCGCCGGCCACCGGCTTGCCCTGGGTGTCGCGCACCTGGCCGGTCAACCACATCACCTCGGCGTCTTCATCGCTGCCGTCGTCCATGCGCGCCTCGCCTTCGCTCACCGGCGCGCCAGCCACGTAGAGCGGGCCCTCGATGGTACGCGGCGTGCCGCCGGTCAGGCCAGCCTGCTCGTCGGCGGCGTCCATGCGCATGTCGAGGTAGTGGTCGAAGCCGAGCCCCGGGGCCAGCAGGCCGAACTGGCTCTCCTTGCCCAGCTCGTTGAGCAGGCCCACCGCCGACCAGAACTCCTCGGGGCTGACGTCGAAGTCGTCGATCAGGCGGTATACGTCGGAGAGCAGCCGGTGCAGGATCTGCTTGCCGCGCTGGCTACCGCCCTGCTGGTCGAAGCCGGCCACGGCCTTGAGAAAGTCCTGTACGTCGGGAGAGTCATGGATCTTCACGGTCATGGGTCATTCCTCATTGTCGTTGGGTGCCCCACGGGGCTGGCGTACTGCTCGATCAGCTGTCGTCGTCGCGAATGGATGACGGATGGCGACACAGCGGCTTGACGCTGATCTCCATCCACGGGAAGAGCGGCAGGCCCGCGACCAGCTCCTGCAACTCGGCGTTGTCGCGCACGTCGAAGATGCTGACGTTGGCGTAGCTGCCGGCGATCCGCCACAGGTGGCGCCACTTGCCCCGACGCTGCAGCTCCTGGGCATACTCCTTCTCGCGCGCCTTGATCGCGGCGGCCTCGTCGGCCGGCATCGTCGGCGGCAGCTTGACGGTCATTTCCACTTGGAAAAGCATGCGTTTCTCCTCAACGGCGGGCGTAATGCGCCAGTTTGTCTTCATCCAGGGCGATCCCCAGCCCCGGGCCTTTCGGCAGCTCCACGCCGAACTCGCCGTAGGCCAGCGGCTCGGCGACGATGTCGTCCTTGAGCAGCAGCGGGCCGAACATCTCGCTGCCCCAGGCCAGCTCGGGCAGCGTGGCCCAGGCGTGCAGCGAGGCGGCGGTGCCGATGGTGCCCTCCAGCAAGGTGCCGCCGTAGAGACCGATGCCCGCCGCCTGGGCCACCTCGGCCAACGCCAGGGCGCCGCGGGGGCCGCCGGCCTTGGCGATCTTCAGCGCATAGGCGCCGCTGAAGCCGGCGGCAGCCAAAGCGAAGCCGTCGCGAGCGTCGGCCACCGCCTCGTCGGCCAGCATCGGCACCTCGAAGCGCTTGGCCAGGCGCACCAGCCCGGCATGCTCGCGGGCGGAGACCGGCTGCTCGATCAGCTCGATACCGGCGGCCTGCAGCGCGGCGATACCGCGCACGGCGGTGCTCTCGCTCCAGGCCTGGTTGACGTCGACGCGCACGCTGACCCGCTCGCCCAGCGCCGCCTTGATCGCGGCCACGTGGCGCACGTCGTCGTCCACGGCGTTGGCGCCGATCTTGAGCTTGAAGTCGCAGTGGCGGCGCTGGTCCAGGCGCTGGAAGGCCTCGTCGATGTCGCGGGCGGTATCACCGCTGGCCAGGGTCCACAGCACCGGCAGGTGGTCGTGGCGCGCACCGCCGAGCAGCTCGGCCATGGGCAAGCCGAGGCGCTTGCCCTGGGCGTCGAGCAGCGCGGTCTCCAGCGCCGACTTGGCGATGGCATTGCCGCGGGCGTGGCGGTCGAGCCGAGCACGCAACGTAGCGACGGCGCCCGCCGGCTGGCCGATCAGCAGCGGCGCCAGGTAGCTGTCGATGTTGCGCTTGATGCTCTCCGGGCTCTCGGGGCCATAGGCGAGCCCACCGATGGTGGTGCCCTCGCCCAGGCCCTCGACGCCGTCGGAGTCGCGTAGACGCACGATGACCAGCGTCTGGCAGGCCATGGTGGTCATGGAGAGCTTGTGAGGGCGAATGGTCGGCAGGTCGACCAGCAGCGTTTCGATGGACTCGATGACAGATGACATGCGCGCTCCGGCGGTTCGGTGTTTCGATACCGAAGCAGTCTGATTGCCACGGCGCGGCCGAACCAATATCGTTTAGGTCCGGAGCCATACCCTGGAGGTATCATGGAGCTGCGCCATCTACGTTACTTCTGCATGGTCGCGGAGGAGCTCAACCTGACCCGAGCGGCGGCCAAGCTGCACATGGCACAGCCGCCTTTATCTAGACAGATCAAGCAATTGGAAAGCGAAGTCGGTGCCGAGCTGTTCGAGCGAAGCGCCCGTGGACTGCGCCTGACGCCGGCGGGTCAGCTCTTCCATGAGCATACCCTGCAGATACTGGACAAGGTGGACACCACCATCGCCGCGACCCAGCGGCTGGCCCGCAGCAAGCGCGCGGTATTCGGCATCGGCTTCGTGCCGTCGGTGTTCTACGGGCAGTTGCCGCTACTGGTAAGAGAATTACGACAAAAGGATGACGTCGAGCTGATGCTGGCTGAGCTGACCACGGTGCAGCAGGTGAAGGCGCTCAAGAGCGGGCGCATCGACCTGGGCTTCGGTCGCATGCACATCGACGACCCCGACGTGGAGCAGGAGAACCTGTTCGACGAGCCGCTGCTGGCCGCACTACCCGAAGGCCACCCGCTGGCGGATACCAAGCCGAGCCTGGCCCAGCTCGCCGAGTACCCGCTGGTGCTGTTCCCGGCCCAGCCGCGCCCGAGTTTTGCCGACATGACACTGGGGCTGTTTCGCCGCCGCGGCCTCAAGGTCACCGTGGCACAGGAAGCCAATGAGCTGCAGACCGCGTTGGGCCTAGTGGCCTCCGGCCTGGGGATCACCATGGTACCGGAGCAGGTCAGGCGCGTGCAGCGCGACGGCATCGTCTACGTCTACCTCGCCGACCCGAGCCTCACCTCGCCGGTGATCTGCAGCCGGCGCAAGGGCGAAGCACCCTCGCCGGTCATGCAGCAGGCCAACGCCATTCTCGAAGTGCTGATGCAAAATCGCCGCAGCGGCAGATACCCCTGAAATACCGTATGCGCAAGAAACAGCAGACTCCTATCAGCTGCCAAACTCGCGAGCCTTTTCCTCAAAGGCAGGGGCGTTAGGGCAATAGTCGCGATAGGCTTCCCTACCGGCTCTGGCCCTGAGCGCTTTCCAGCAGTGCCCCACTGCCAGGCAGCGATTGCACCTGTTTCTCAGCTCCATTAAGTGCTCTTTTTCCTCAGGGCCGAATTGATCCGCTGTCAGCCCGAAGCCTTGCAACATTGCCGGCATAAGCGTCTCGGCCGGAATCAGCTCACGCTCATCACCGCAGCCGAGGTGACGGGCAACCTCAAGCTCGAACTCAGGTAGCAAGGGAGTCTCCAGGTCGCGAATAAGGGCGCGATAGTCGGCGCCTGCCTCATACCTGATCGCCTGGACAAGCTGCGGCATGCAGGCAGCGAGCAGGCGCTCCTGCCAGCCACGTGCTTGCCTGTCGTGGAAATGCCGGTTCTCGGTCATGTCATGTCTCCAAGCCAACGTACGTCATGAGCCCATGAGGCTGCCGTGAAGCCACTCTTGCACTTTTGTATAATTGATCACAATACTGATGATCACAATACTGACGTAGGTCAATTTTTGACCAGAACGCGAAAAATCAACCGACAAGGCCAGCACAATGACAATCACTGCACGCACCCTGACTCGCAACGTTCTGTCTGCCGCCGTTATGGGGGCAACCGTTTGGGCCCTGAGCAGCCAGGCAATGGCCACCGAGCTGCGTATGGGCCTCATCACGCCACCTCAGCATATCTGGACCCAGGCCGCCGAGCGCCTCGCCGAAAGCGTTGCCAAACGCAGTGACGGCGAAATGACCATCTCGATCTTTCCCGCCGGACAGCTGGGCGACGAACCAGCAATGTTCTCCCAGATGGAGACCGGTCTGCTGGACATGGGCATCATGACTGCCGCCATCACCAGCCAGCGCGAGCCGGCATTCGTCGGCTGGTTCTCCCCCTTCCTGTTCGACAGCGTTGCCGAAGCCAGCGAGGCCTCCGAGACCGAGTCCGCCCAGCAAATGCTGACCAGCCTGGACGACAAGGGGCTGCACGCTTTTGGCTACACCTTCGCCGGCATGCGCCACATCCTGATGCGCGACGGTCGCGTCGAGAGCCTGGACGATCTGCGCCGCGAGAAGGTACGCATCATTCCGATCCCGGCCATGCAGACCTGGTGGCGGGAAGCTGGTGCCACCCCCACCCCCGTGCACCTGCCCGACGTCTACCAGAGCCTGCAAAATCGCATGCTCGATGGCATCGATATCGATCTCGATGCCTTGGTGGGCTCCGGCTTCTACGAGGTGGCCGAGCACCTCACCCTGACCAACCATATGGCCTTCCCCGCCGTTTCGGTAATCAGCCAGCGCACTTGGTCCTCGCTCGAAGAGGAAGAGCGCGAACTGCTCGAGGAGGCCATGCAGGAGGCCCTGACCTGGGCCACGCAATCTCAGATAAAAGCGGAGGCCAGCAACCTTGCCTACCTGGAGGAAACCATCGACGTCTTCGCCCTGGAAGATGCCAAGGGAGTCTTCGACGCCGCCAACCAGGCCTTTCAGGCGCGCTTCGGGGACCACCCGGTCATAGAGGCCTTCCAGCGAGAGGTCGCCGACCGCCAGGGCGACGAATGAGCCGCATGGACGCAACGACCCCACTCGATACACGGGTGACAACGATGCAGAAATCTCCTCTGACCCGCGCCAGCCGATGGCTGGCGCAGTTCGAACAGCTGCTCTGCGGCCTGCTGATCATTGCCTTCAGCACACTGCTGATCGTCAACGTAATCGGCCGCTACGTGTTCAGCAGTCCGCTCTTCTTCGCCGAGGAGCTGGCGGTCTATATCCTCGTATGGATGGCCTTTCTGGCCATTTCTGTAGCCATTCATCATGACCAGCACGTGCGCCTGACCATGCTGGTTGGGGTTATGCCGAGTCACTTGCAGCGGCTCTGCTACTGGCTGACCGAGCTGATCTGCCTGGCCGTACTGGCAACCCTGCTGTGGTACTCCATCGGCTGGATACGCTCCCCCTCAGCAGCCTTCGACATTGCCATCACACTCGACTGGCCCAAGTGGCACTTCTATCTGGTCGTACCAATCTTCTGCGCTACCGGAATTTTCCACATTCTTGCCAGGCTGCCGGACTATACCCGCACGGTCTTCGCCCTGGTCGACGACGAGGAGGACTGAGGCATGACTCTCGCCGTCTTTATCCTACTGATGCTGCTGGGCATGCCGATCGCATTCGTGCTACTCGCCTCGACCTTTGCCTTCGTGATCAACAGCGGCAACTACCGCATCCTCGAGGGGCTGCCCCAGGTGCTGTTCGGCTCGCTCGAAGTGTTCGATCTGCTGGCCATCCCGCTGTTCATCCTGCTCGGCGAAATCATGAACGAGGGCGGCATCACGCGGCGCATCATCCAGGCGGCGCGCGCCTGGTTCGCCTGGATTCCCCACAGCATCGCCTACGTCTCCCTGACCTCGAACCTGATGCTCGCCTCCATCATGGGCTCGGCCACGGCACAGATCGCCATCATGAGCCGGGTGATGACGCCGGAGCTCGCCCGCGACGGCTACGACAAAGGCTTCGCCGCGGCCCTGACGGCCGGCGCCGGTCTGCTCGGCCCGATCATCCCACCGTCGATGATCTTCATCATCTACGGCGTCATCGCCCAGGTCTCCATCGGCGCCATGTTCATGGGCGGCATCCTGCCGGGGCTTACACTCTTCGTACTGATCAGCGGCCTGATCGCGCTGGTCGCCCGCCGCGCCCGCAAGGCTCCGGCCGAGGCACGCGAGCCCATCGACCGCTGGCTGGCCACTCGCAATGCTCTCCTGACCCTGAGCATCCCGCTGGTGATCGTCGGCGGCATCGCCTTCGGCATCGTCACACCTACCGAGTCGGCGGCGGCCGCCACCCTGATGGCACTGATCATCGGAGGCGTGGTGTTTCGCGACCTCAAGGCCGAGAACCTCCCCGGGGTCCTGGCACGCACTGCACGCAACACCGCCATCGTGCTGTTTCTGATCGCCGCGGCCAAGGCCTTTGGCTGGGTGCTGGTCTACAACCAGATCCCCCAGCAGGTGGCCGGCCTGATGCAGGGCGCCACCGAGAGCCCGCTGGTCTTCATGCTGCTGGTGTTCCTGATGCTGCTGGTGGTGGGCATGGTGCTCGACGGCATCGCCGCCCTGATCATCCTGGTGCCGATCCTGCTGCCGGTGGCCCAAGGCAGCTACGGCATTGACCCCATCCACTTCGGCATCGTCACCTGCATGACCCTGACCCTGGGCCTGCTGACGCCGCCGGTGGGCGCCGGCCTCTATGTGGCCTCGGCAATCAGCAACGTCAGCCTGCAGCGCATCACCCTGTGGATTACCCCCTTCATCCTGGCAGCCTGCCTGGTCATCGTCGCCACCATCCTCAACCCCTGGGTCGTGACGGTCTTCCGCTAGACCCATAGACCATGCATTGCTCACAAGAGAGAGGCACATCATGAGCCAAGACACCATTCTGATTGCCGGCGGCGGCATCGGCGGCCTGGCCGCCGCCCTCGGCCTCGCTCGCCAAGGCATCCCCTCCCTGGTCCTGGAGCAGGCCCCCGAGCTGGGCGAGATCGGCGCCGGCATTCAGATCGGCCCCAACGCCTTCCACGCCTTCGACTACCTGGGCATTGGCGATGAAGCTCGCGCCAAGGCGGTGTATATCGACAATCTGCTACTTATGGACGCCATGGAGGATCGCCGGATCGCCGCCATCCCCCTGGACGAAACGTTCCGTGAGCGCTTCAACAACCCCTACGCTGTGGTGCATCGCGCCGATCTGCACAAGGTGCTGCTGGACGCCTGCGAGGCCAACGAGCGGGTCGAGCTGCGCACCGACTCACGGGTCGAGGACTACGTGCAGGACGCCAATGGCATCACCGCCATTCTCGCCAATGGCGAGCGCTTCAGCGGCCGTGCCCTGATCGGCGCCGAGGGTCTGTGGTCGCCGATCCGCCAGAAGGTGATCGGCGACGGCGCTCCGAGGGTATCGGGCCATACCACCTACCGCTCGGTGATCCCTACCGAGCAGATGCCCGAGGAGCTGCGCTGGAACGCCGCCACCCTCTGGGCCGGGCCCAAGTGCCATATCGTCCACTACCCCCTCAAGGGCGGCGAGGTCTACAACCTGGTGGTGACCTACCACAACGATGCCCCCGAGCCGGTGGCCGGCAAGCCGGTGACCAAGGAGGAGGTCCATCGTGGCTTCGCCCATATTGCGGAACGCCCACGCCAGATCATCGAGCACGGTCAGGACTGGAAGATGTGGGTGCTCTGCGACCGCGACCCCAACGAGCACTGGATCGACGGCCGGGTGGTGCTGCTCGGCGACGCTGCTCACCCCATGCTGCAGTACATGGCCCAGGGCGCCTGCATGGCCATGGAAGACGCCGTCTGCCTCTCCTACCACCTCGGTGACAAGCCGGATCTCGGCGAGGCCTTCGAAGCCTATCGCAACGACCGCTTCGCCCGCACCGCCAGGGTGCAGACCTATTCGCGGCTGATGGGCGAATACATCTACCACGCGGACGGCGGCAAGGCAGCGATGCGCAACGCCACCCTGCGTGCCATGACGCCCGAGGACTTCTACAACCGCATCGAGTGGCTCTACGGCGGCAGCGGCCTGAGCAACGTCACCACCTCACAAGACGCCTGAACCTGCAGGAGGACACCCCATGTCTCTGACCGAAAAGCCCCAGAGCTCACCCGAGCGCGAGGCCTACTACGAGAAGATCGCCAGGCAGGACTTCAGCGCCCTGTGGAACGTACTGAGCGACATCATCACCCCGACTCCCAAGAGTGCCTGCGTGCCGCACCTCTGGGAGTTCGACACGGCCAAGCGGTTGCTGATGGAGGCCGGTGAGCTGATCACCGCAAAGGAGGCCGAGCGTCGGGTGTTGATCCTGGAGAACCCCGGCCTGCGCAGCCAGAGCCGCATCACTACCTCACTCTACGCCGGCCTGCAGCTGGTGCTGCCTGGCGAGGTGGCCCCAGCCCACCGCCACAGCCAGTCGGCCCTGCGCTTCGTCATGGACGGCGGCGGCGCCTGCACCGCGGTCAACGGCGAGCGCACCCTGATGCATGAGGGCGACTTCGTGATCACCCCACCCTGGACCTGGCACGACCACGGCAACGAGTCCGAACGGCCGATGATCTGGATGGATGGCCTCGACATCCCCATGCTCTCGCTGTTCGACGCCTCCTTCGCCGAGGGACTCGGCGAGGACACTCAGGCGATCACCAAGCCCACCGGCGACTCCCTGGCCCGCTACGGCGCCAACATGCTGCCGGTGGACTTCGAAAAGAAGGGCCTGGCCTCGCCGATCTTCAACTACCCCTATGCGCGCACTCGCGAGGCGCTGGAAACCATGCGCCAGCGCGACGAATGGGATCCCTGCCATGGCCTGAAGATGCGCTACACCAATCCAGTCGATGGCGGCTTCGCCATGCCGACGATTGCCCCCTTCGTGCAGCTGCTGCCCAAGGGCTTCAAGACCGCTGGCTACCGTTCCACCGATGCCACGGTGTTCAGCGTCATCGAGGGCACCGGCCGCACCACCATCGGCGACAAGACCTTCGAGTGGAAGCCCAAGGACATCTTCGTGGTGCCCAGCTGGTACCCGGTGGTCCACGAGGCCGACGAGGACGCCGTGCTGTTCAGCTACTCCGACCGCGTCGCCCAGCAGAAGCTGGGGATCTGGCGCGAGAAACGCGACACCCACTGATAACGACCGACACCCTGAACAAGAGGCAAACAACCATGACCGACTACGTCTTCGCTCCCCACCCCGTCACCAGCGTCGCCATCCAGGGGGACGACCAGCGCTTCCCGGTGCGCCGCATCTTCTGCGTGGGCCGCAACTACGAGGCCCACGCCCGCGAGATGGGCCGCGACCCGAGCCGGGAATTCCCGTTCTTCTTCACCAAACCGGCCGACGCCATCGTGCCCGACGGCAGCGAGGTGCCCTATCCGCCGGAGACCCAGAACTTCCACTACGAGATGGAGCTGGTGGTGGCCATCGGCAAGGCTGGCTTCCAGATCCCCACCGACAAGGCGCGGGAATACATCTACGGCTACGCCGCCGGCAACGACCTCACCCGCCGTGACCTGCAGCTCGAGGCACGTGAGAAGGGGCGGCCCTGGGACTGGGGCAAGGCCTTCGACGAGTCCGCCGTGATCTCGCCGATCCGCAAGGCCAGCGAGATCGGTCACCCCACCACCGGCCGCATCTGGCTCGCCGTCAACGACGAGATCAAACAGGACCAGGACATCGCCGACCTGATCTGGGACGTGGAGGAGATCGTCTCCATCCTCTCCCACTCCATGCGCATCCAGCCAGGGGACCTGATCTACACCGGCACCCCGGCCGGCGTGGGCCCGCTGCAGGTGGGCGACAAGGTCACCGGCGGAGTCGACGGCGTGGGCAAACATTCAATCACCATCGCGGCACCGCGGGAGGGCATATGAGCCTGGTTCTGCACAATTTCTTCCGCAGCTCCGCCTCGGTCAGGGTCCGCGCGGCCTTGAACCTCAAAGGGCTGGTCTACGAGCAAGTCTCCTATGTGCTGCGCGACAAGCAGCACCATTCGGAAGCGTTCCTCACGCTAAACCCGCAGGGCCTGGTGCCGGCCCTGCAGCTCGCCGACGGCACGGTGCTCGGCCAGTCCCTGGCAATCATCGAGTACCTGGAGGAAACCCAGCCCGAGCCCGCACTGCTGCCCAGCGATCCGCTGAATCGCGCCTGGATCCGCTCACTGGCCCAGGCCATCGCTTGCGACATTCACCCGGTCAACAACCTGCGGATACTCCAGTATCTGGACCAAGCGCTGAGCATCAGCGAAGACGAAGTGATCGAGTGGTTCCGCCACTGGGTCGACCAGGGCTTCGCCCCCCTGGAGCAGCAACTGGTCGACGATACCCGCCGCGGCGAGTTTTGCTATGGTGACG
Organism: Halomonas sp. KM-1; assembly: GCF_000246875.1. NCBI lineage: Bacteria > Pseudomonadati > Pseudomonadota > Gammaproteobacteria > Oceanospirillales > Halomonadaceae > Halomonas > Halomonas sp. KM-1. The sequence continues at coordinate 21,532 of NZ_BAEU01000088.1, read as the reverse complement.
CCCCCGGACTGGCCGACATCTGCTTATTTGCCCAGATGGCCAACAACCGCCGCTTCGACGTCGACATGTCGCGCTACCCTACGCTGCAGGCCATCTATGCCAACTGTCTGCAGTTGCCGGCCTTTGTAGATGCCCTGCCGGAGAATCACCCTCACGCAGAGTGATCCTCCAGCACCACTTGTCGGTACCATAGAAGGAGCCGTGGCCACCCCCCAAGGCCGCGGCTTATGATTTTTCACTTTCCAGGATCCGTGACAATGACCGGAACGCCCCTTACCAAGGCCAACTCGCTTCCCGGCAACCTGCTGCGGCGCTGCCACCAGATCAGCGTGGCAATCTTCCTCAGGAAGTGCGAGGAGTACAACCTGACCCAGTTGCAGTATGTGATCCTCTCCGCCCTGGACGAGAAGGGCTCACTGGACCAGATCACCCTGGGCGGCTATACCGCTCTCGACCGCAATACCGTGGCGGTGGTGGTCAAAAAGCTCGAAGAGCGCGGCCTGGTCACCCGACGGCGCAACCCCGAGGATCGCCGTTCCATGTTGGTCACCCTCACCGACGCGGGCGAGGCCTTGCGCATGGAGGCCGAAGCCGCCGTGCTTCAGGCCCAGGACGATATTCTCGGCCCCCTTGACGAACAGGAACGCGAGACCCTGTGTCGGCTGCTCCAGCGCCTAGCCGACGAGAACAACACCCTGAGCCGTGTGCCAATCCGCAACGCCGGATAAGCGGCACCGCTAGTAGGAGCAGGATACCGAGGCCGATTCACCCTCACCGATCATGCAGGTGGCCAACGCCATCCTCGAGGTGCTGGTGGAGAACCGCCGCAGTGGGCGCTATCCGTAGCGGGCCGGAGTGTCAGTTTTTCCCGCACTCGCCAAGCGCCAGGTAGTAGGCCTCTTGGGCGTCTTCGGCCTTGTCGAGGCGACACATCGTGAAGCCTTCGCAGGTAATCGAGTCGCGCTCGAAATCGGCACCATTGACGACGACCGTCGGCCTGGACGAGAACGGTCGGGGAAACTCGACCCACTCACGGGCCTCCCGCAGCACCACATGCGAGCGCGCCACCTGCAGCCCGTTCTTGAAGCGATACCAATACCCGTCGTCGTTGGAGCCGCTCTCCCGCGCCTCGCCCGCCAGGTCGAGTCCGAACACCTCATCCCTGACGGTCTCCCGCCGCTTGCTCCTGCTGGAGCCCGGCCCCGACTTGACCGAAATCGAGAACCCGAGCCCGGGCACGCGAACCTCGTTCGGCAAATAGCCTTCATGCAACAGATAAGAGATGAGCACCAAGCCCAGAAACGTTGCCATCCCCGGGCTCATGGCCAGTCTGGGCTCGTGCAGCAGGTATTCGAGCAGTGCCCCGACGATCAGGAGCACCGTCACGACCAGCATCGGGTTGTCAGTGAGAGCCTTCCTGGCCTTGCGCATAACGCCTCCTTGCCACTCGATCCCTTGCAGTCTGGTTCAAGACTGATGTGCTGTCGTCGCCACCGCCAGGCACGATGCCCGGCTGCCGCTTCGCGACAGCACCGTGAACTCCTCGAGCCGCAGGCCGGCGGCGTCGAGCTGCGCCTTGAAGGCGTCCTCGTAGGTCACCCGGCCGAAGTCGATGCTGGTGAGCCGCTTGAGCATGGGCTTGAGCCACTCCATCCCACGGGAGGGTCGCAGTTGGATGGTCTGGGTGAAATAGAGCCGTCCGCCCGGGTTCAGCAGCGTCGCGCAGTGGCGAAGCGCCCGCTCGGGCTCCGGCAGTAGCATCAGGCTGGCGGAGAAATAGGCCGCATCGTAGGGGCCGCCACTATGATCGTAGACGGACTCGAGACGCACCTCGGCATGGGCGCAGAGCGCCTCCTCCTCCAGCCGGCGCTGGGCGCGATCGATGTAGTCGGCATCGATGTCGATACCGGTGATGCGCAGCCCCTTGCGCCTCACCGTCTCGGCGTTGGCCGCCAGCGCCCCGGCCGTGCCGACCCCGACGTCCAGCAGGGCCGCCTCCTCGGGCAGCCGTTCGAGCACCGCGGCGTACCAGCGGGCAGTCAGCTTCAGAATCAGGGCATCGTAGATCAGGCTGCGCAGCATGGTTCAGCGGCCACGCTTGGCAAAGAAGGCGTCGATGGCACCCTGGGCCTCCGGCGAGCCGCAGCGCTCGAGCAAGCGTCGCTCCTCCCTGGCGAAAGCGTCTTCGACGGCAGCTTCGTCACCCTCACGCAGCAGCGCCTTGATGGCGAGAAGCGTATCGAAGGGCTTGGCAACGAGCCGTTCGGCGCAGTCCAGCGCCTGCATCAGTGCCTTGCCGTCGGGAGCGACATCGGTGATCAGGCCCAACTCACCGGCACGGGCCGCGGTGAACGGCTGGCCCAGCATCAGCATCGCCGTGGTGGCCTTGCTGCCGACCAGGCGAGGCAGCAGGTAGGTGGTAGCGCCCATCGGCGTCAGGGCGAGGTTGACGAAAGGCAGGCAGAAGCGGGTCGATTGGCCGGCATAGGCGAAGTCGCAGTGCAGCAGGATCGACGTGCCGAGACCCAGCGCCAGCCCCTCGGCGGCAGCCACCACGGGCTTGGGAAAGGCGCGCAGGCGGCGCAAGAAGGCGATGGCCGGCACGCTTTCGGCATCCGCCAGCGCCTTGTAGTCATTCAGGTCGTTGCCGGCGGTGAAGCAGTTCTCGCTGCCGGTGATGACCAGCACCTTGACCGCGGCGTCCGCCTCGGCCGCATCGAGCGCTTCGATCAGTCGCGTGTAGCTCGCTTCATCGAGGATGTTGCGCCGCTCGGGGCAGCTGATTCTGAGCAGCTCGATGCCGCCTTCACGCCGCGACGTGGTGATGTCGGTTGCCATGATCCGCTCTCCTCTCGCACCCAATGCCTGACCACAGCATAAGAAAAAATTAATAAGTAAGCTAAGTTTTCGAACCGCGCGTTCGGATCAGGCGAGCCGCGGCGCTCTTGCCCGCACTCAGCGCCCCCTCCATGTAGCCAGGGAAGCGCTCGGCAATCTCCGAGCAGGCGAACTGCAGCCCTCCCTCTACCTGGCGCAGCCGAGCCGCGGCATCCGGCAGGCCCCCGAAACGAACATGCGCGTTGTATCCGCCGCCACACCAAGGATGCTGCACCCAGACGGCATCGGTGAAGTCGAGGGGTTGGCCTGCCTCATCTTCACCGAAAATCCCGGCGAGCATCTCTATCGCATACGCACGCCGCTCCCCCCGATCTGCCAGCGCCAGGTCGCGCGCACGGTGCCCGCCGGTGAAAAGAGTCAACCGCGCCGACTCCTCCCCTGGCTTGGTGGTATCCATCAGCGTCGTGCCCATTGGTTCGAGGCAAACGATTTCACTGAGCGGCGCTGCCCTTCCCCAACCGGATGGCTGACGCCAGAAGGCACGGCGATACACGAGAGTGGTCTTGACCATGGCACCGGGAACGAAGCTCTCCAGGGCGGGGCGGAGCTCATCGGCCAGCGGCGGGGGCAGCTCGATCTCGCGAGCGGCCAGCGGCGGCACCGCCAGGATGACGCCAACAGCAGCACGATAGGCCCCCGTTGGGGTGATGACATCAAAGCCGCCTTTCCCGTCTGCTGCCCCTCTCGTCACCGCCGTAACGGCCGTGTCGTAACGAGGAGCGCGAGAAAGGCCTTCGGCAAGCCAGGCAACGAGGGCATCGAGCGAACCTGCCACCTGATACTCGCCGTCCTCTCGCGCCGAATCGTATCTTGCGAAAATTCCCAGCACCGCCTGGGCGCTGAGCTCGCTGGGTGCATGGCACAGCAGTTCGCAAAGCGAGCTCTGCATGAGCGCGAGCCCCTGGGGGTCAGCCGTGACCTTGCGGATCAGCTCCGTGACGGTCCGATCCGAGCGGCCACTGCGTAAACCCGCCGACGAGACCAGGCCGGGCCAGGCGTCACTCAGTTCGTTCAGCCAGGTATCGGCCTCGATGAAGCCCCGTGAACCGAGCCCCGCCGTCTCTCCTTCCGCTCCGCCCGCCACCAGCTCCAGTCCGGCCTCGTGCACCAGCTCGACGAGTGCCGTCATGTCCCGGTTCAGGAACTGGGCTCCGTCTTCCATCGGATGGCCATTCTCTCCCACGGACGAACGGACTCGCCCGCCGGGAGTTTCCTGCGCCTCCAGCACCTGGCAGCTCAGCCCCGCGGCTTCCAGCTCACGTGCCGCGGAAAGCCCCGCCAATCCCGCTCCTACCACGATGACGTCTACGGTTTCTCCATCCCGCTCAAGCTGCATGTCTCTTCCTTGCTTATCCGGTTGCATCCCTACTGCGGCGTCATGCCGCTCACACCCAGACGTCGTTCAAGGCAGTGCGTTCGCCTCCCGCATTGCCGGTATTGAGAACCCCGCGCGGCTCGATCAGCATCACTTCCGCTTCCTCCTCGGCATATGGCTTGTGCTCCACGCCCTTGGGAACGACGAACATCTGCCCCGCTGTCAGATGCACCGCACCGTCGCGAAAGTCGATGCGCAAATTGCCCTTGATGACTATGAAGGTTTCGTCGGTGTCAGGGTGGTCGTGCCAGACGAACTCACCCTGAAGCTTCACGACCTTGAACTGGTAGTCGTTCATCTCTGCCACGACTCTCGGCGACCACTGCTCATCGACCAGGCTGAGCTTCTGGCCGATATCTATCGCCGTATATTCCCTCGTCTCCATTTCTCCCCCCTTGTTATTCGGTTACGCCGTTTCTTGGCGCTATTCGAAAAGTAGACCATCGGGGCGAAGGAGATAGGCCTCTCCCGGTTTGAGAGCCCGGGTACGAGAAGTGTCCCGACTAGCCCTCTCGTGCCCATTGATGACGCGGGGCACGCCGACCGTGACGCCGTGCTGCCAGCCGTGCCTCGGCGCGCTCCCGCAGCTGCGGCAGGGAAAGGCACTCCAGATGCAGCGCCCATTCGCGGCGCAGCCCTTCGTCGAAGGGTTGATAAACGGCAGTCTTCAACACTTCGAACAGTCTGGCGCAGGCCGGGTTGTCGCGCGCCTCGTCAGACAGCGCGCGGTACTGGCGCTCGAGCCAACCGGCCGCATCGGCAACGGGTACCTTGATGCGTCGGTCGCGGGTTCGTCTCACCCCCTGCGCCACCAGTTTCCACGCCTCGGCCTGCTGCTGCGCCTCCACGTGCAGCCGCGGCGTCACGGCATCGATGAGCCCCAGCCGCCGTGCCTGGGTCGCCCCGATGGTCTCACCCGAGAGCAGCAGGTGCAGCGCGGCGGCCAGCCCCATCAGCCGGGGCAGCCGCTGGGTGCCGCCGGCGCAAGGTATCAAGCCCAGGGCGATCTGCGGCAACCCCAGGCGCAGCTCGGGGGGGCCTAACCGGTAGTGGCAGGCCATGGCCAGCTCCAGGCCGCCGCCGAGCACTGCCCCGTGCAGCCAGGCCACACAGGGCTTGATCCCGCTCTCGATGGCCAGTGTCAGCTGCGGCAGGGAGGGCGCCTCATGCAGTCGGTCGAGCTCGCCCATGTCGGCGCCCGCCGAGAAGCAGCGGCCTCCCGCCTTGAGCAGGATCCACCTCACCTTCGGGTCGTTCTCGGCTTCGATAAGGGCCTGGCGCAGCTCGCTGCGCAGCCGCTGGGTCAGAGCATTGACCGGCGGGTTGAACAGGGTGATCCGCGCGCAGTCGCCCTCGCGAATCAAGGTTACGGCTCGGCTCATGGCTCGTCTCGCTGTGTGATAAAGGACCGGCTCATCGCAGCATTACTGACAACTTGTTGTCACAGCTTCTTCTTCACGGCATCGATAGCTCATGGAGAGAGTTTAGCCAAACCGAAATAAAAGACAATGTGTTGACATAAAATTTCGACTCGCCTAGCTTGATTCTCAAGACGCGCCGAGCCGCACCAAGCACCGGCGCCCGCCACAACAACGAAACAACGGCAACATCAGGAGCTCGTATGGCTATCGAGACGAATCTGACTCCCGAGCGCAGGCAAGCGATGATCGCTCTAGGCGCCTGGAATGACATGCTCTTGACGGATTATCTGGAAGAGGCCGTGACCAGCGCCGCCGACCGCCAGGCCATCGTCACCTACCGCATGGCCGATGGAACTCATGCGTCGCTGACCTACGCCCAACTGAACGAGAAGGTCACCCGCATGGCGGCGGGCCTGGCCGGTCTGGGCGTGGCCAAGGGTGACGTGGTCTCCTGCCAGTTGCCCAACTGGTGGCAGATGACTGCGCTGCACCTGGCCTGTATCCGCATCGGCGCGGTGCTCAACCCGTTGATGCCGATCTTCCGCGAACACGAGCTGCGCTTCATGCTGGCCCAGGCCGAGAGCAAGGTATTCGTCGTCCCCGGAGTGTTTCGCGGCTTCGATCATGCCGCCATGGCCCGAGACCTGAAGGCCGAACTCACCGCCCTCGAGCAGGTGCTGGTGGTAGGCGGTGAGGGCCCGGACAGCTTCGAGAACACCCTGCTGGAGCGCGCCTGGGAGCGGGAAACGGATACCGCCGCGCTGTTCCGCGAACGCCGCCCTGGCGGCGACGACGTGGTGCAGCTGCTCTACACTTCCGGCACCACCGGCAAGCCCAAGGGGGTGATGCACACCTCCAACACCCTGATGAGCCACATCCGCCCCTTCGCCACCCGGCTGGGGCTGGGCAACGACGACACGGTGTTCATGCCCTCGCCGCTGGCGCACCAGCTCGGCTTTCTCTACGGCCTGATGCTGCCCGTTTACCTCCAAGCCACCGCGGTGCTGCAGGACACCTGGAAACCGGCCGAGGCCGTCGACATCATTCGTGCCGAGCGGCCCAGCCTGATGCTCGGCTCCACGCCCTTCCTGGCCGACATCGCCGAGCAGGCCGAGGCCCACGGTCCCGACCTGCAGTCGCTCAAGCTCTTCATGTGCGCTGGCGCACCGATCCCCAGCCCGCTGGTGGAGAAGGCCGCACGCAACCTGCCGACGCGCATCATCTCCGCATGGGGCATGACCGAGAACGGCGCGGTGACCACCACCCGCCCTGGTGACGACCCCTCACGCGCGGTGCACACCGACGGCCTGCCCCTGCCCTTCATGGAGCTGAAAGTCACCGATCTGGAGAGCAATACCCTGCCACCCGGCCAGGAGGGGCCGCTCTATGTTCGCGGCGCCAGCCTGTTCGTCGGCTACTTCAAGCAGCCCGAGCTCTATGGCGTCGACGCCGAAGGCTGGTTTCCCACCGGCGACCTGGCCCGCCTCGACGAGCAGGGCTACGTGCGCATCACCGGGCGCTCCAAGGATGTGGTGATCCGCGGCGGCGAGAACATCCCCATCGTCGACATCGAGAACGCGCTTTACCAGCACCCGGCGATCCAGGCGGTGGCCCTGGTGGGTCGTCCCGACGAACGCCTCGGCGAGCGCCTGTGCGCCTACGTGAGCCTCAAGGAAGGCATCGAGTCGCTGACGCTGGCGGATATCACCGCCTTTCTCAGTGAGCGCCAGGTGACGCGCCAGTACCAGCCTGAGTTCCTCGTGGTGCTCGACGAGCTGCCGCGTACGCCGTCAGGAAAGATTCAGAAATTCAAGCTGCGCGAGCAGGCCGGCCAAAGCGTGGCGTGACGCGAGGCCACCGCTCATCCAATCCGCAACGAGAGAGAGCTGCATGAGAGGACTTCAAGACAAGACCGTCATCGTCACCGGTGGCGGCGGCGGCATCGGCCGCGCGGTGTGTCGCCGCTTCGCCGCGGAAGGTAGCAAGGTGGCGGTGCTCGACCGCGATCTCGACGCCGCCCGTCGCACCGTGGTGGTGATCGCCGAAGCCGGCGGCCAGGCCCGCGCCTATGGCGCCGACATCACCGACTACGCTGCCATCGTCGACACGATCGAGCGTATCGAGGCCGAACTTGGCGTGCCGCGGGTACTGGTCAACAACGCCGGCTTCGATCGCTTCATGCCGTTCCTCAAGACCGAGCCGGCGCTGTGGGAGTCGCTGATCGCGGTGAACCTCACCGGCGCGCTCAACATGCACCACGTGGTGCTGCCGCGGATGATCGAGGCCGGCGGCGGCAAGGTGATCAACGTCGCCTCCGACGCCGCCCGGGTCGGCTCCTCCGGCGAGGCAGTCTACGCCGCCTGCAAGGCCGGCCTGCTGGGGCTGAGCAAGACCCTGGCCCGGGAGCTCGCGACCAAGGGCGTGACCCTCAACGTGGTCTGCCCGGGCCCCACCGACACTGCGCTGCTGCAGGGTTTTGCCGAGACCTCACGCGACCCGGAGAAGCTGCTTGAGGCGTTCCGCAACGCGGTGCCCATGCGCCGTATCGGCCAGCCTGAGGACTACCCGGGGATCATCGCCCTGCTCGCCAGCGACGACGCCGATTTCATCACCGGCCAGGTAATCAGCGTTTCCGGCGGCCTCACGATGGCGGGCTGACGCCCCCGCGACGCTTTCAGCCCCACAACGCTTTCAGGAAGACACTCATGACACTGCAGACACCGAACTACGAAGACGTTCTCTATGACGTCACCGACGGCGTGGCGACCATCACCATCAACCGTCCGGAGCGCTACAACGCCTTCCGCGGCCAGACCTGCATGGAACTGCTCGACGCCTTCAACCGCGCCGGCTGGGACAAGTCGGTGGGGGTGATCGTGCTCACCGGCGCCGGCGACAAGGCGTTCTGCACCGGCGGCGACCAGGGCGCCCACGAGGGCCAGTACGACGGCCGCGGCATCATCGGCCTGCCGGTGGAGGAGCTTCAGACGCTGATCCGACAGGTACCCAAGCCGGTCATCGCCCGAGTGCAGGGCTTCGCCATCGGCGGCGGTCACGTGCTGGCACTGGTGTGCGACCTGACCATCGCCTCGGAGAACGCCGTGTTCGGTCAGGTGGGCCCCAAGGTGGGCTCGGTGGACCCGGGCTTCGGCACCGCCTACATGGCGCGGGTGATCGGTGAGAAGCGCGCCCGCGAGATCTGGTACCTGTGCCGCAAGTACAGCGCCGCCCAGGCGCTGGAGTGGAGCCTGGCCAACGCCGTGGTACCCGCCGACAGGCTCGACGAGGAGGTGCGCCAGTGGTGCGACGAGATACTCGAGAAAAGCCCCACCGCGCTCTCCATCGCCAAGCGCTCGTTCAATGCCGACAGCGAGAACATTGCCGGCATCGGCGCCATGGGCATGCAGGCGCTGAGCCTCTATTACGACACCGACGAGTCGCGGGAAGGGGTGGCCGCCTTCAAGGAGAAGCGCCGGCCCGAGTTCAGGAAGTTCTACAAGTGACGGCCCCTGCCGCGAGGACGACAGCATGAACTTTGCCTTTACCGAACAGCAGCAGGCCATTCGCGAGAGCGTGGCGCGGCTGGCAGCCGACGCCCTGGCCCCGCGCTACCGAGCCCGCGAGCAGGAGGCGCGCATCGAGCGCGAAATCGTCGCCCAGCTTGGCGAGATGGGCTGCCTGGGCGGCGAACTGCCCGAGGAGTACGGCGGCAGCGGCCTGGACTGCGTGACCAGCGGCATCATCGTCGAGGAGATCGCCCGCGGCGACTTCAACGTCGCCTACCTGCCGCTGCTGGCCTCGCTCAATGGCCAGATCATCGCCCGTTACGCCCGCCCCGAGCTGGCCCGGGAGTGGCTCGGCGGCATCACCGCCGGGCGCAAGATCGCCTGTATCGCGCTGACCGAGCCCCACGGGGGCTCCGATGCGGCCAACCTCAAGCTCAAGGCCACCCGCAACGGCGAGCGCTTCCTGCTCACGGGCGAGAAGACCTCGATCTCCATGGCCGACCAGGCCGACGTGACGGTGGTGTTCGCCCGCACCGGCACCCAGGAACAGCGCGCCAGCGGCATCAGCGCCTTCCTGGTGCCGATGGATTCGCCCGGCATCTCCACCAGCCGCTTCGAGGACTCGGGGCAGCGCGCCATTGGCCGGGGCTCGATTTTCTTCGACAATGTCGCGGTACCGGCCGATCACATGCTCGGCGACGAGGGTCAGGGCTTCAAGCAGGTGATGCAGGGCTTCGACTACAGCCGCGCGCTGATCGGCCTGCAGTGCCTGGCGGTGGCCCAGCAGTCGCTGGACGAAACCTGGCAGTGGCTCACCGAGCGCGAGGCCTTCGGCCACAAGCTCGCCGCCTTCCAGGGCCTGACCCATCCGCTGGCGGAGTACCAGACCTACGTTCAGGCCGCCCGTCTGCAGTGCTACTACGCGCTGTGGCTGAAGGACAACGAACTGCCCCACACCAGCGAGGCGGCAATGAACAAGTGGTGGGGGCCGAAGCTTGCCTTCGACGTGATCAAGCAGTGCATGCTGGCCCACGGCCACACCGGCTGGGGCGAGGACATGCCCTTCTCCCAGCGCATGCGCGACGTGCTGGGGCTGCAGATCGGCGACGGTACCGCCCAGATCATGAAAAACATCATCGCTCGCCAGGCGGTGCCCAGATGACCAGCCTCATCGCGACCGGACGCCCTGACTCCCGCCTGGCGGCGCTGCTCGACAAAGGAGTGCCATCGATGGCGATTCAGGACGACAAGAGCGTAGCCAACCGGCTGTTCTTCCGTCTCTTCCAGGCCAGCAACATCCTGCAGAAGCAGACGGTGGGCCAGGTCGGCCTGAGTACGGTCCAGTGGGCCGTGCTCGGCGCCCTGTCGCGCAAGGGATATGAGGACGGCATCTCCTTCAATCAGCTCACCGAGTACCTGATCGTCAGCCGCCAGAACCTCGACGGCGTGCTCAAGCGGCTGGAGCGGGACGACCACGTCAAGCGCATCCCCCATCCCGACGACAAGCGCGCCCGGCTGATCCTGCTCACCGATAAAGGCCGCGCCTTCTGGGAGAGCCTGCAGCCGAAGATCCACGAGTTCTATGCCCAGGGGCTCGCCAACTTCACCTTCGACGAGACGGTGAGCCTGCTGCACTACCTCAACAAGTTCCAGAAGGACCTGGAGGCTATCGCCATGCAGGAAGCACCCAACGCCGAGCGCGAGGAGAGCTGAACCACCCAGAGCCCAAACGCACCCCATCACGACGCACGACCCCATAACGCCAACAACAAATAGCCTCGTCATGCGACGAGGTAGGAGAGTTCGTATGTCCGCAAAACGCCAATTCACCCTGAAAAGCGGCCTGCTGGGCCTGACCGTGGCCCTTGTTGCCGGCACTGCCCAGGCCGAGATCAGCGATGACGCGATCCGCATCGGCTATCTCGCCGACATGTCCGGCCCCTACCGCGACCTGGCCGGCCCCGGCGGGCTGGAGGCGCTGCGCATGGCCGTGGAGGACCACGGCGGCAGCATTCACGGCGCCCCCATCGAAGTGTTCAGCGCCGACGACCGTAACAGCGCCGACGTGGGCGCCAACACCGTGCGCGAGTGGATCGACCAGCGCAACGTCGACATGGTGGCGGGGCTGGTCGCCTCGTCGGTAACCATCGCTGCCACCCGTCTGCTGGCCGAGCACGACAAGATCGGCATGGTGTCCGGCGCCGCTGCGCTCAGCGTGACCAATGAGCACTGCACGCCCAGCCACATCCAGTGGGTCTACGACACCCACGCCATGTCCAACGGCTCGGCCCGGGCCATTGTCGAAGAGGGCGGCGACAGCTGGTACATCATCGCCGCCGACTACGCCTTCGGCCACTCACTGGAGGCCGATGTGGAGAAGGTGGTGGAAGAGAGCGGCGGCCAGGTTCTGGGCAAGGTGCGCCACCCGCTCAACACCGCCGACTTCTCCTCCTACATGCTGCAGGCCCAGGGCTCCGGGGCGAAGATCGTCGGCCTGGCCAACGCCGGCGCCGACACGGTCAACGCCATCAACACCGCCGGCCAGTTCGGCCTGGCGGAGTCGGGTCAGGCCCTGGCAGGACTGATGGTTTTCCTCAACGACATCCATGCGCTGGGGCTGGAGACCACTCAGGGCATGCAGCTCACCACCGGCTGGTACTGGGACATGAACGACGAGGCCCGCGCCTGGGCCCAGCGCTACTACGAGCGCATGGGCAGCATGCCGACCATGGTCCAGGCAGGTGTCTATTCGAGCTCCATGCACTACCTCAACGCCATCGAGGCCACCGGCACGGACGATGCCGCCACGCTGCGCGCCTGGATGGGCGAGACGCCGGTCAACGACATGTTCACTTCCAACGGCGTGATCCGCGAGGATGGGCGCATGGTCCACGATATGTACTTGGTAGAAGTGAAGTCACCCGCCGAATCCGAAGGCGAGTGGGATCTCTACCGCATCGTACGTACCATCCCGGGAGATGAGGCCTTCCTGCCGCTGGCGCAGAGCGGCTGTCATCTGGTCAATTCCTGAGCACCTGCCGGACCGCTCCGCCAGCGGTCCGGCAGCTTCATGAGGAGCACTGCATGCACGTCGACGACGCCATCCGCAGCCGCAAGTCCGTTCGCCGCTTCTTGCCCGACCCGGTCAGCCGCGACACGCTGGCCCATATCGTAGAAGTCGCCGGGCGCGCGCCCAGCGGCAGCAACATCCAGCCGTGGCAGGTTCACGTGGTGGCGGGCGAAGCACTGCACCGGCTCAGCGCTGCCATTCTCGCCGCCTTCGACAGCGGCGAGGAGCATCAACCCGAGTACACCTACTACCCCACCCAGTGGTTCGAACCTTATCGCGAGCGCCGCCAGCGCTGCGGCTACGGCCTCTACGAGACCCTTGGCATAAGGCGTGAAGACAAGGCCCGGCGCCACGAACAGATGCGCCGCAACTTTCACTTCTTCGACGCCCCGGTGGCCATGATCGTGACCATCGACCGACGCCTCGAGACCGGCAGCTACATTGATGCCGGCATGCTGATCCAGAGCCTGATGACCTCCGCCCGAGGCCAGGGCCTACACACCTGCGCCCAGGCCGCGCTGGCCTGGTATCACCGGATCATCCGTGAACAGCTGGGGCTGGCCGACAGCGAGCTGGTGCTGTGCGCCATCGCCGTGGGCCACGAAGACCCCGAGGCACCGGAGAACCACTTCATCACCGAGCGTGAACCGGTGGGAAGCATCGCCAGATTTCACGGAGATTAGACGCATCACACGAAACAGTCCCACAAAGCTGGACTTCCGATGCGGCGCCCCTGGGCCTGCGGGCGTCGCTGACGAAAGCGAAGAAGCAATACCGAATGCCCCGAAGCCAAACGGCATCAGGACTACAGCTGATCCACCACCTGGTCGCGCCCCTTTGCCTTGGCGGCATAGAGGTGCCTGTCCGCATCCGCAAACATCTCGTTGAACCCTTGAGATTGCGGGTCCCCGACAGCGACACCCGCACTGATCGTCACGTGTACACGCTGACTTTCCACCGACACAGGTTCCGCCCCCACGGCCAGCCGAAGCTTCTCGGCGCGGCGCAAGGCAGCACTGTCCCCGCAGTCGTAAAGCAGGACACAGAACTCCTCTCCCCCCAACCGGGCTACCAGATCCTGTGCACGGACGGCCGAAAGCAACCGCTGGGTGACGGCGATGATGACCTGGTCCCCGACGGCATGCCCGTGGGCATCATTGATCGCCTTGAAGTTGTCGATATCGATGAGAACGAGAGCATACGGACGATCCAGGTCGCACAGAGCTTGGCGAACCCGCTCGAAGCGCTGTAAGAAATGGCGGCGGTTCGAGATGCCGGTCAAGCTGTCCTGGTTGGCTAGCGTTTCGATTCTATCGTGGGCGGCTTCCCGGGACCGTTCCTGGTAATACGCCGCGGCCCCGAAGACCATCATCGCGCCGAGGATATTGGTCAGGGCGGCCCCAGACAGCGCCGGCCAGTCGTTTCGGTAGCTCAGGGTCAATGACAGGATGACTGCGAAAAAAACCAAGTAAACGGGCAAACCCTTGCGTGTGCCGAGCAGGAAAAAGTTGACGATAGCAAAGAAAACCGTCCATACCGCTGCAGAGACACCCGCCTGAACATACCAGAAGAAGAAGGCAGAGAGGACACCGCAGGACAGGACCGTCACCCAAGCCGATCGCTCGATGTTACGGTTGATGCGCATGTCCGTCAGCGCCAACACGACGATGACGAAGAACCCCAGCTCGACGACCGCCAAAGGGATAGCCTTGAAGTAGAAGAAGTTGATCAAGGCATACGCCAGGGAGGTCAGCGCAACGATGATCAAGAAGCAGTTGGCCAGCCAGAATCGTCGCGAGTCCGCTCCCAAGTCAGTGTCGCTCTCGACCCGCCACCTACGCGCTAGTGGTGTATTCATTGCTCACCCGCCCCCTGATGTCGCCACTTCTCGAGAAAGTAGGCCTCACGACAGCATGACCCCACCCGACGCCGATGATCATGTTTGCAAATGGTAACAGAGGTATATCGGCCGGGCTGCGGGGGCTTTGAGGTCACCCATCAACGCTCAAGACGAAGGTCGCATTGTGGCGATAGGGCGCAACCTTCAGCCTTGAAACGAACTTATGTACGCATTGCGTACGATCTACCCCCCCTCTGCAGCGTCACCAACCGGAAGCTCTTGCAAGGACCACCCCCCATGACCGAACCCTGCGCAATCGTCACCGGCGGCGCCCGCAACATCGGCCAGGCCATCGCGCTGCGCCTGCAACAGGACGGCTATCGCACCATCGTGCTGGATATCGTCGAGCCCGAGGCGGAATCGCTGAGGGCCGATGCCCGCCTGGTCGACCTCGCCGAGGTGGAAGCGACCCGAGAGGTACTCGCCGAGATCGTCGAGAGTCACAGCGTGGATTGCCTGGTCAACAACGTGGGGATCGTCGCGCCGGCGCTGCTCGATGAAACCCGAGTGGAGGACTTCGATCGCCTGATGCACCTCAACGTGCGCTCGGCGCTGGTCTGCACCCAGGCATTGCTGCCGGGCATGCGCGAGCGCCGCCATGGCCGTATCGTCATGAACGCCAGCCGCGTGGTGCTGGGCAAGGAGGCACGCAGCCTTTACAGCGCGACCAAGGGCGCGCTGCAATCCATGGCCCGCACCTGGGCGCTGGAGCTGGCCGGCGACGGCATCACCGTCAACTGCGTCGCCCCGGGGCCCATCGCCACCAGCGCCTTCTGGGAGAACAACCCGCCGGACTCCGAACGCGCGCGGCGCATCATCGACAACATTCCGGCGCTACGCATGGGCCAGCCCGAGGACGTGGCCCAGGCGGTGAGCTTCTTCTGCGACGAGCGCAGCGGCTTCGTCACCGGCCAGACCCTGTTCGTCTGCGGCGGCGTCAGCGTCGGCTGATCCGCGCTAGATCACACCGCGCTGACGCAACTCGGCGACCTCCTCCGGCGCCTTGTCGAGCAGCCGCGCCAGCACGGCGTCGGTATCCTCGCCCAGCGCCGGCGGCGCCTTGCGATACTCCAGCCGGGTACGCGAGTACTTGATCGGGTTGGCCACGCCGGGCACCGGCCCGTGGCGCGACTCCAGCTCGATCTGCATCTCCCGCGCCTTGACCTGAGGGTCGTCGAAGACCTGGGCAACGTTCTGGATCGGTCCGCAAGGCACTGCGATCTCGCCCAGCAGTGCGATCCACTCGGCAGCGGTACGGCTGCGGGTGATCTCGACCATGATCTTCACCAGCTCGAGGCGATGTCTCACCCGCGCCGGGTTGGTGGCGAAGCGCGGGTCTTCAGCCAGCTCGGGCCGCCCCACCGCCTGGCAGAAGCGCTGGAACTGGCCGTCGTTGCCGATTGCGATGATCACCTTCTCGCCGTCGGCGGTGGGAAACGGCTGATAGGGAACCAGGTTGGGATGGTACTCGCCGGTACGAGTGGGCGGCGTACCGCTGCAGAAGTAGTTCTGCGCCTGGTTGGCCAACCAGCTCACCTGCACGTCGAGCAGAGCCATGTCGATGTACTGCCCTTCGCCGGTCAGGTGGCGATGATGCAGCGCGCCGAGAATGGCGATGGTCGCGTTCATGCCGGTGGTCAGGTCCGCCACCGCCATGCCGACTCGCTGCGGTCCCGCGCCGGGCTCGCCGTCGGCCGCGCCGGTGATGCTCATCAGGCCGCCCTGGGCCTGGATCAGGTAGTCGTAGCCGGCCAGGGCGGCCATCGGCCCGGTCTGACCGAAACCGGTGATGGAGCAGTAGATCAGCCCCGGATTGATGGCCTCCATAGTGGCGTAGTCCAACCCCTTGCGCGCCAGCCCACCGCTCTTGAAGTTCTCCACCAGAATGTCGCTCTCGGCGGCCAGCTCACGGATCAGCGACTGGCCTTCGGGCCTGCTCATATCCACGGTCACCGAGTGCTTGCCGCGGTTGGCCGAGAGATAGTAGGCGGATTCGCGGGTCTCGTTGCCATCGCGATCCTTCAGCCAGGGCGGGCCCCAGTGGCGCGTGTCGTCACCGCTCACCGGGCGCTCGATCTTGATCACCTCGGCGCCCATGTCGGCAAGTATCTGGGTGCACCAGGGGCCGGCCATCACGCGGCTCAGGTCGAGCACGCGCAGGCCTGTCAGCGGTCCCGCCATATCACCTCTCCCGATTCTTGCGATGCTCTCGTGCGCTCGATGCCACTCACGGGCTCTCCTGCGTCGTGGCGGCGCTGGCGGACTGACGGCGCGCCGCGGCATAGCGATACAGCGCCAGCAGGATCGAACCCAGCGTCAGGGCGATGAAGAACCAGGTGATCGGACCGCGCACGAAGATCGAGAGATCGTTGTGCCCGATCAGCAGCGAGCGGCGCAGGTTGTCCTCGAACATCGGCCCGAGAATGAAGCCGATCAAGAACGGTGCCGCCGGTATCGCCGCCCGGTTGAAGATGTAGCCGAGCACGCCGAAGCCCAGCATCAACCACACGTCGAAGGTGTCGTTGTTCACCGCGTAGGCACCGTAGACGCAGAACATCAGCACGATGGGGAAGAGAATCGATTTGGGAATGTCGGCGATCAGCGAGAAGTACTTGATCGCCCCGTTGCCCACCACCAGCAGCACCAGCGAACTGAACATGATGCCGACGAACAGCGCGTAGATCAGCGTCAGGTTCTCCTGGAACATGATCGGGCCTGGGGTCAGGCCGTGGACCATGAAGGCACCGAGGATGATGGCGGTGATCACGTCGCCGGGAATGCCCAGCGACAGCAGCGGAATCATGGTCGCTCCGGCCACCCCGTTGTTACCTGCCTCCGAGGCGGCCACACCTTCCACCTCACCCTTGCCGAAGTTGTCGCGGTTGGGCGAGCGGCGCCGGGCATCGCTGTAGGAGATGAACGCGGCGGCGGTGGCCCCGGTGCCGGGAATCGCCCCGATAATCACGCCGATCAGGCTGCCGCGAATGATGCTCTTCAGGCAGCGCTTGAGCTCCGCCAGGGTCATGCCCACCCCGCTGGCCTTGGCCTTGAGGTGCGGCAGCGCCTTCTTGCGGTAGAACTCGATGATCTCGGGAATGGCGAACAGCCCGATCAGCAGCGGGATGAACGAGATCGAATCCATCAGGTTGTAGTTGCCGAAGGTCAAGCGCTGGGAACCGTAGACCTCGTCCAGCCCCACCAGCGAGAGCAGGATGCCCATCAAGGCGGCGAGCAGGCCCTTGATCATCGAGCCGCTGGCCAACGAGATGATGATGGTCAGCGAGAAGCAGATCAGCCAGAAGAACTCCGGCGCACCGAAGTTGAGCGCGATCTTGGCCAGGTAGGCGGCGAAGAAGATCAGCGCAATGTTGGAGATGAAATCGGCAATCACCGATGAGTAGAGCGCCGTCTTCAGCGCCTTCTTGGCGTGGCCCTGCTGGGCCATGGGATAGCCATCGAGCAGGGTGCAGGCGGATGCCGGCGAGCCCGGGGTGCGAATCAGGATGGCCGTGATCGAGCCGCCGTACATGCCGCCCTTGTAGATCCCCACCAGCAGCAGGATGGCCGCCACCGGCTCCATGGTGAAGGTGAACGGCAGCGCCAGCGCGAC
Source organism: Halomonas sp. KM-1 (assembly GCF_000246875.1). Lineage (NCBI taxonomy): Bacteria > Pseudomonadati > Pseudomonadota > Gammaproteobacteria > Oceanospirillales > Halomonadaceae > Halomonas > Halomonas sp. KM-1. The sequence continues at coordinate 3,752 of NZ_BAEU01000088.1, read as the reverse complement.
CGCCATGGTGGCGGTCAGTCCTGGAATCGAGCCGACCACGACGCCGATGACGACCCCCAGCGCAATGGCCAGGAAGTTGTCCAGGCTGAGAAAGAGATGAAGGACTTCCGAAAACATATCCATGCATTCACCCAGGGGCAGTAGCGCCTGCCGTCAGAACGGCATCAGCGGCAGCGGCACGTTCATGACCTTCACGAAGACGAAGGCGACCGCGGCAGGTAACACGAAGGCCAGGCTGTAGACCCACCAGGTCCTGACCGGATGGGCGGCGAACAGGATCAGCGTGGCCAGGATGCCGCTGATCACCGCACCCAGCGACTCGAACAGCCCCACATAGACCACCAGCGCCGCCGCCATCATGGCGAAACGCAGCCGGGGCCCTTTCTCGATGCGGCGCCCATCCTCCTTGTCGGTGTTGTCCACCAGCAGCCCCTGCACGATCAGCAGGCAGGAGAAGAGCAGCATCAGCCCGCCCACGATGCGCGGCAGCCAACGCGGCGACATCAGCGGGCTCTGCATGATGGGCGGCTCGCTGATGTAGTTGGGTATCAGATAGAACAAAAGGATGGCGGAAGCGACCAGCAGCACACACCCCGAGAGAACGTCTCCGGGGTCGCGAATCGCCATGACACGCTTGGACGACGAGGACGACATGACACCCTCCAGAGGACAGGTGAGGCGAGGACAGAGCCTCGCCTCAGCGAACGGTGAAAGCGGTCGACTCGCTTACTGACTGATACCGGCCTGTTCGGCCACTTCCTGCCAGCGCTCGACTTCCTGAGCGACGAACTGCTTGAACTCCTCGCCGGCCACTTGACCCGGCTCGGCACCCAACTGGTCCGCGAAGCTGACGAACTCCTCACGCTGCATCACGGCATCGAGCGCCTCGCGCATGGCCTCCTGGGCTTCCTCGGAGAAGGACTCGTGAGCGATCAGGCCGAACCAGGCGGTTGTCACGAACTGGTCCAGGTTGTAGTCGCCGACTTCCACCAGGGTGGGCACGTCGGGCAGATGCTCGGAACGCTCGGCGGAGGTCACCGCCAGCGCCTTGAGGTCGCCGGAGCGAATGTGAGACAGCACGGTGGGCATGTTCTCGAAGGAGACGTTGACGTCACCGCCCAGCAGAGCCGGAAGCGCGGCACCGCTACCGGCAAACGGCACGGCGGTCAGATTGGTCTCGGTCAGCGTCTTGAACAGCTCTCCCGACATGTGAATGGAGCTGCCCACACCGCTGTGGCTGAAGGTCATGTTCTGCTCGCGGGCCGCCTCGACGAACTCCTCGACGCTGTCATAGGGGCTGCTGGCCGGCACCACCATCACGTTGGGGATGTCGATCAGGTTCTGCAGGAAGACGAAATCCTCGACCGGGTCGTAGTCGAGGTCGGGATAGATCGCCGCCCCGATGGTATGCCCGGGCGAGGCCATCAGAATGGTATGAGCGGCTTCGCGCCCACCGCGCGCCAGGCGACCGGTGGCCACGGTGGAACCCGCGCCCGGCCGGTTCTCCACCACCACGTTGGCGTCGAGCTCATCCTGCAGCAGGTCGGCCACGCGACGCGACAGTACGTCGGTGGTACCGCCCGGCGCATAGGGCACGACCAGGCGCACGTCACCGGTCGGCCACTCGTTGGCATGCACCGTCGAGACGGAGACCGCCATCGTCAGCCCTGCGCCACATGCCGCCAGGCATGCCGTTCTCAGCAAGCTCTTTTTCACGCCACTCATTTTCGCCACCTCTAATGATCGTCGTTTGGATTTGTTCGCAAAGCGCACACTTATTCGTTATCGAATCGAGAGTACTGGGTTGCGACCGGGCTCCAAACCCGACCTTAGTCTTAGCGAGTGTCTCGGCAGACATGAAAAAGCCCGGGCCAACCGCCACGGCCCGGGCAAGGAGGAGCACGAAAGAGGCGCTACTCGAGCGACTCGTAGGGCAGCCCGACGTAGTTCTCGGCGATGGTCTTGAGGCCGGCCTCCGAAGCCGTGAGGTAGTCCAGTTCGGCCTGCTGCATGCGGGCCTCGAAGCCCTCCTCGTCGGAGAACTTGTGCAGCAGCGAGGTCATCCACCATGAGAAGCGCTCGGCCTTCCAGATGCGCTTCAGGCAGGTCTGCGAGTAGTTGGGGATCAGGTCGGTGCGGCCCTCCTGGTACACCTTCACCATCAGCCGGTAGAGCGTGTTGACGTCGCTAGCGGCGAGATTGAGCCCCTTGGCGCCGGTGGGCGGCACGATGTGGGCGGCGTCGCCCACCAAGAACAGCCTGCCGTACTGCATGGGCTCGACCACGAAGCTGCGCAGCGGGGCGATGCTCTTCTCCAGCGCAGGGCCGGTGATCAGCTTGGCCGCCACCTCTTCGGGCAGGCGCCGTTTGAGCTCTTCCCAGAAACGCTCGTCGGACCAGTCCTCGACCTTCTCGTCGAGGGGCACCTGCACGTAGTAGCGGCTGCGGGTCGGCGAGCGCATGCTGCACAGGGCGAAGCCGCGCTCGTGACGAGCGTAGATCAGCTCGTCGGAAACCGGCGGCGTATCGGCCAGCAGGCCTAGCCAGCCGAACGGGTAGATCTTCTCGAACTCCTTGATGCGATCCTTGGGGATCGACTGGCGCGACACGCCGTGAAAGCCGTCGCAGCCGGCCACATAGTCGCAGTCGAGGCGCACGGTCTCGCCGTTCTTGTCGAAGGTGACGTAGGGAGCGTCGCTTTCGAGGTCATGCGGCTGCACGTTGTCGGCCTCGTAGATCGTCGTGCCGCCGTCGGCCTCGCGCGCCTCCATCAGGTCGCGGGTCACTTCCGTCTGGCCGTAGACCATCACCGTCTTGCCGCCGGTCAGCCCGGCCAGATCGATGCGCACGCGTCGGTTGTCGAAGGCCAGCTCGACGCCATCGTGAGGCAGGCCCTCCGCGTTCATGCGTGCGTCGACGCCCGCTTCGCGCAGCAGATCGACCATGCCCTGCTCCAGCACGCCGGCGCGAATGCGGCTGAGCACGTACTCGCCGCTCTTGCGTTCGAGGATCACGTTGTCGATGCCTTGGCGGCTCAGCAGCTGGCCGAGCAGCAGCCCGGAGGGGCCAGCACCGATGATGGCTACCTGGGTCTTCATGAAAAAAGCCTCATTATTGTCAGGGGCGACATATGAGTTGCATTTTTCAATGAAAAGGCGCGGCTATTAAGGCAAGATAAATACCAATAGTTGGACTTTTCGCACATTCTTTATCGACTTTGGTCGTACAGGTGACCCCATGTCGAACTCCCCCCCGGCCTCGGTGCCCGTATTCAAGCTCTACGGCGAGACCCACCCCTGGCCGACACCCGACCTGCTGCACTGCGAATCGATCCCCGAGCGCAGCCGGCTGCACGACTGGCACATCCGCCCCCACCGGCATGCCGATCTGGTCCATGTGCTGCACATCGCCAGTGGTCGGGTCGAGCTGGAGCTGGAGGGCACCCAGCACGCCCTGCAGGGGCCGCTGGCCATCGTGGTGCCTGCCATGAGCATTCACGGCTTTCGCTTCTCGCAGGATATCGAAGGACATATCGTCACCCTGGCCCAGCCGCTGGCCGAACAGCTCGGCCAGCAGCTCGAGGAGCAGGCCAAGGCGCTCCGCCAGGCCAACTACTTCCCGCTGGAACAAACGGCCCAGGCAGGCCGCCTGGCCACGCTGGTTGAGCAGATCGACACCGAATACCGCCGGCCCGCGCCGGGCCGCGACCGCATGCTAGGTGCGCTGGTGCAGGCCCTGTGCGTGGACTCGCG
>NZ_BAEU01000089.1:0-13714 GCF_000246875.1 Halomonas sp. KM-1 | reverse complement strand
TAGCCGCTTCCCACTCGGCCTGGGTCAGCCCCACTTCCTTGACGAAGCCATGCAGATGGCGGATCAGCGACGCCATGACCTCACGCAGCCTGGGATCGGTCTCCTCGCCCATGCGCGCGTTGACCGCTGCGACGGAGTTCGCCTCGGTGAAATAGTCGATCTGGGACATGCTCCATTCTCCTCGATGGCTGGGCCTGGGTGATTACAGAGGCCGGGTGCCACTCCAGGCACGCTGGAGCAGCTCGCGTATGGCGTCGCGCTCCACCGGTCGGGGGTTCCAGTAGGGATTCTGGGCCGCCAGGTCGGCCGCTTCGTCCAGATCCGATTCGCGCAGTCCCAGCGCCTCGAGGGCGAGAGGCGCCCCGAGAGAGCCGGCGAAGTCGTGGAGGCCGCCGCCCAGCTCGCCGCCGAACAGGCTCGCCGCCGACGCCAGGACCTCGGCGGCGGCCTGGGCGTTGTACGCCGCGGTATGCGGCAGCAGGATGGCGTGGGTCTCGGCGTGGGGCAGATCGAAGCTGCCGCCCAGGGTGTGGCAGAGCTTGTGGTGCAGTGCCATGCCCACGCTGCCCAGCACGGTGCCGCACAGCCAGGCGCCATACAGCGCATCACTGCGTGCCTGAAGGTCCTGCGGGCGTTCGACGATGGCCGGCAGCGCCTGCTTGAGACTGCGCAGCCCCTCCATGGCCATCAGCCCGGTCAAGGGGTTGCGGTCCTTGGCATAGAGCCCCTCCACCGCGTGCGCCATGGCATTCAAGCCGCTGGTCACGCTGGTCGCCACCGGCAGTCCCAAGGTGAGCTCGGCGTCGTAGACCACCACCTCGGGTAGGATGGCGGCGCCCTTGACGGTGGTCTTCACGCCGTTCTCGGTCTGGCCCAGGATCGGCGTGACCTCGGAGCCGGCATAGGTGGTCGCCACCACCACCTGCGGCGCACCGTTGCGATAGGCGATCGCCTTGCTCAAGCCGATGGTCGAGCCCCCGCCCAGGGCCACGACGCAGTCGGCAGCGGCGTCCTCGAACGCCGCCATGGCCTGCTCGGTCACGTGAACCGGGGTGTGCATCACCGCCCCGCCGAAGACCCCGGCCCCCAGTTCGCCGAGCTGCGCGTTGAGGCGTTCGGCATCCTCGCGCCGGGAAGGCGTCGACAGCACCAGGGCCCTGCGGCAACCCAGCAGGCGCACTTCGTCGGCGATCCTGGCCAGGCTGCCGGGCCCGAAGAGCACGCGCGCCGGATTGGCCGTATAGAGGAACTCATGCGACATGACAGGCTCCTTCAGGGTCCAAGCAGCACCGACTCGGTGGGGTAATCGCTCGCCCAGCCCTCTTTCAGCGGGGCGACGAAGACGTTCTCCGTACGCGTGCGGGTGATCTTCCAGGTGCCATCGGGCTCCTTGCGGAAGGCGTTGTTGAGCCGCGACGAGCGCAGCAGCGCCTTGCCATCGGAGAAGATCCAGGGCTGGCAGTGCACCCACTGGCCCTCCGCGACGTCGCCACTGACGTGGATCTGCTCCGAGGTCAGGTAGTGAACGTTGAGCAGCAGCTTGGGATCCTGGTCCTTCTTCCAGAACCCCTGAAAATGGCGCCTGATCGCCGCCGCTCCTTCGGCACGACCGAACTGGTTGTCGTAGTACTCGCCTACGCCTTCCCATACGGCGTCTTCGGTATACAGCGCCATGATCAGCTCGATGCGTTCCTCATCGCTCTTCACGCCATATTCGGGAATCGGCGTGTCGCACAGGAACATGTAGCGCGCCTGGAGACGACGGATCTCGGCCTCGGCCTCCAACGTCTCGATACGCGCCACCAGGGCCTTCAGTTCGGCATTCGTCACTTGCGACATTTTTCTCTCCTTTGCTATTTCAGCGGAATGGTCTCGCCCAGAGGCGGCTATAAAGGGGCTCCGAGGCGTTCGATCACGCGCCCCAGGCCCGACTTGATCGCACTTACCTCGCCCGGCTCCAGGTTCTCGAACAGGCGTCGTTCGTAGTCGTCGGCCATGGCCAGCAGGCGCAGCGACAACGCCTGTCCTTCCTCGCTGAGCCGGATGCAACCGTCTTCGCCCGGGCCGACCAAGCCGCGCTCGCGCAGCCCGTCGAGGGTGTCCTCGAGGTCCACCTGGGGCTGGGCCACGCGCTCCGCCAAGGCCTCGGCGGCCTGAGGGCCGCGGTCTGCCAGCAGGGTCAGGATCCGCCACTCGTTGTCGTTGACCCCCAGGCTGCCGAGCCGCGGATAGAAATCGCTGCGGTAGGCGGCCAGTGCCTGGCGCATCAGATACAGCAGGTGCTTGCCCAGTCGGCCGTTCAGCGCCGGGCGCTCGCCGACGCTGAGCAACAGCGGATGCGGCTCGGGCACGGCATAGCGCCCGTTGTGGAAGACCAGGGCGCTGCCCTCGTTGCGATAGGCGTAGCGCACCACTTCACCGACGATGATCAGGTGATCGCCGCCCTCGTAGACGTTCCACGTGCGGCATTCGAAATGGGCCGCGGCCCCCTTCACCTTGGCCACGCCGCCGATGCCCTCCTCGATGGCAATGCCGGCGAACTTGTCCTCGCCCCGCCGTGCAAAGCGATTGGAGATATCGACCTGCTCATTGCTGAGCACGTTGACCACGAAATGCTCGGCGTTGCGGTAGGCATTCAGGCTGTAGGCGCCCTTGTCGATGCTCCACAGGATCAGCGGCGGCTTCATCGACACCGAATTGAAGCTGCTGGCGGTAACCCCATGGTTCTCCTCGCCCTCGCGCGCGGTGACCACCGTCACGCCGGTGGCGAACTTGCCCAGCGCGCTACGGAAATCTCTCGTATCGAAGCTCATAAGCGGCTCTCCCTCCCAAACGCGGGATCGTTGTCAGCGCCCTAATTTCTCGCCGGTGGTGCCGGCGATGCCGTAGTCGCTCTTGGGTATCTCGCTGATGATGACCCGCACGTTCGCTTCGGGGGCATCGATGGATTCGGTGATGGCATCCGTCACCTTGCGGATCAGCGACTCCTTCTGATCCTGGCTACGCCCCGCCATCATGTAGACGTGAACTGTCGGCATTCTCTTGTCCTTTCTTGTCGTCGGATTCTTTTCGTCAGAGATCGAGAACGATCCGTTTACCCTTGGCCCGAGAGCAGCAGACGCACATCAGTTCGCCCTCCTGCTTCTCCTCCTCGGTGAGAAAGTGATCGCGATGATCGATCTCACCTTCGAGGACGTCGGCCACGCAGGTACCGCACACGCCCTCTTCGCACTTCACATCCACTTTCACGCCGGCCTTGGCGAGGGCCTTCGCAATCGTCTCTTCGCTACCGACGGAGACAGTGACGCCGGAACGTTCGGCAACCACCTCGAAGGCGTCACCCGAGACATCGACGTCCGCCGAGAAGAATTCGCGATGAATGCGCTCATCGCCGATGCCGAACTCCCGGGCCCGGGAGATCACCCACTCCATGAAGCCCTGGGGGCCGCATACATAGACGTGCACCCCTTCCCTGGCCGCAGCGAGTTCGGCATCGAGGTCGAGCTTGGTCTCGAACTCGTCGTCATGGTGGTAGACGACGAAGTCGGACAGGCCGGCCGCTTCCACCTCGCCGCGGAAGGCCGTCACGCTGCGTGAGCGCGTGCAGTAGTGCAGCGTGAAGTCCTTGCCCAGCGCGCGCAGGCGACGGGCCATCGCCATCATCGGCGTGACCCCGATGCCGCCGCCGAACAGCAGGCTCTGCGGTGCCTCCTCATGCAGCGGAAAGTGATTTCTCGGCCCCTCGATCTCGAGCGTCTCCCCCACCCTGGCGATTCGGTGCAGGGTCTCCGAGCCGCCGCGGCTGCTGGGGTCGCGCAGCACGCCGATCTCGTAGAACTCGTTCACTTGCGGATCCGAGCAGAGCGAGTACTGCCGCCACAGGTCGATCTCTCCATCGCGCACGTGCACGTCCAGATGCGCGCCGGCGGTGAAGAGCGCCAGCGGAGTGCCGTCGAGCGAGCGCAGCCGCAGCCTGGCAATGCCGCCCGGCTCATCGATGCGCTGGTCGATCGCCAGCGTCAGGCGTTGGTTAGCGGTATCCATTGGCATCACCTCATGTAGATTCCACCGTTGACGTCCCAGCAGGCGCCGTTGACGAACGCCGCCCTGGGGCTCGCCAGCAGCGCCACCAGCTCGGCGACGAAATGCGGATCACCCAGGCTGCCCACCGGGATGTTGGCAACGGCCTGCTCGAGATTGCCGCCCAGCACGGAACGCACCATGGGCGTATCCATGGGGCCGGGCGCGATGGCATTGCAGGTGACGCCAAAGGGCGCGAGATCGCGGGCAAAGATCTTCGTCAGCGTGAGGATGGCGCCCTTGGAGGCGGCATAGTGCGCCCCGGTGGCCGTGCCGCCGTTCTGCCCCGCCAGGGAGGCGAGATTGACGATTCGCCCGTAGCCGCGCGCCTTGAAGTGGCGGCCGAAGATCTGGCTGCCGGCGAAGGTGCCGCCGGCGTTGGTGGCCAGCACGGCATTGAAGTCCGCGGGGTCGATCTCCAGCAGCCCCTGCACCGCCGTGCGCGCCGCGTTGTTGACCAGCACCTCCACCGACCCCCAGCGCTCTATGCACTTGTCGAGCACGGCCTGGAAGTCCTCGGGTTTCGACACATCGAGGGTGACGGATACGGCGGTGTCGCCCGCCAGGTCGAGTTCGGCGGCCAGCGCCGCGGCCGGCTCGGGCTCGATGTCCGAAATCACCACCCGGAAACCGGCCCGATGCAGGGCGCGTACGGCTTCGGCGCCGAAACCACGCGCCCCGCCGGTCACCACCGCCGTCTGGATCTTGTCAGGAGTCGGCGTAGTCATCAGAACAAATAGCTGAACGAGTTCAGCATCCCGTCGGAGTTGAGCAGGCGCGCCACCTTGTGGCGGATCTTGAAGCCGCCCGGCGTGACGATGAGGGTGTAGGTCAGGTTTGCGGCCCAGATCCGCTGGCGCCCGAACTTGTCTTCGATCAGGTGCTCAGCGCAGCGCACCGTCACTTCGTCACCCTCGGCCCTGTCGATGACGAAGCGCGACACCGTGCGAATGGTACGGGCCGGCGGCGCCGAGGAGATCGAGAACCCCTGCTGGAAGCGAGCGATGCGATCGCGCCGCATCTTGGCATCGTCATGGCAGAGGTTGAGTGCGTTGTCGAAGTCCTCGGTGTCACCGATGGGCAGGGTGTAGAAGCCTTCGTCGCTCCACAGGGCGAGCCAGGCATCGTAGTCCTGACGGTCCAGAATGTCCGCCTCGGCCCAGATGAAAGCCTGGGCATCCTGCAGCAAGAGCTCCTTTTCCATCTTGATCATCTCGTTCATGACTGCATCATCCTCTTCCACATGTCGTACGCCGCCCGCATGCCGGTCTCGGCACTGATATGGCCGCGTGGCCCCACCTCGCCCGGCTGCTCGTCGACGAGACCGCGATTGAGCAGGATGGGTAGCTCCGCCCCACCCTTGGTGCCGCGCTGGACCCGCTCCCACACCTCCGCATCGTCGGGCGAGCCGAAGCCCATCGGGCCCTGGAAGTGCTCGTGCAGGCGCAGGCGCACCTGGTTGGCCGCCTCCGGGCCGCCGTCCATGCCGATGGCGATGTGGCGAATGTCGGTCCGCTCGACGTTCACCGGCGTCAACACGCGGAAGAAGGCCAGCGAGAACGAGACGTTGGGGAACAGATTGAGGTTGAAGCCGGCTCCGCCCACGGCGCGCACGATGCGCCTCACCTGCTCATCGGGGTAGCCTTCGTCGCGCAGCTCCTGGGCCAGCTCCGTAAAGCGCTCGGGGATCGGTGCCTCGAGGTTTTCGTCGAGATCCACCAGCTCGGGGATCATGACCATCACCGAGTGGCCGTTGCCGAGATCCTCGACGTACCCCTTGCCCTGATCCAGGAAGGAGAAGACCTCCTCGGTCTCGTCATCCAACGACTGCAGGAAGGACTTGTGCACGACGGGGAAGTGATAGGCGTCGGTAGTGTTCTCGAGCTGGACCTTCCAGTTCATCGGCACGCTGAACTGATGCTCGCCCAGTACCTTGACCGGGTAGCCCGCCCCCTGCTTCATGAACAGGTCGATCCATTTGGTCACTGGACCGAGGAAGTCGACCAGCGGCTCGGCTTCTTCATTGAAGGTGGCGAAGACCATGCCGGCGTAGGATTCGGTGCGCAGCTTGAGCAGGCCGTGCTGCGCCTTGTCGAAGTCGTCGCCGTACTGCTCGGGGTAAGGCAGCGCCCGCAGCGAGCCGTCGAGCCCGTAGCCCCAGCCGTGGTAAGGGCACTGGAACGAGGAGGTCTTGCCCTTCTTCACCTCGCACACCGTGGCGGCGCGATGACGGCAGCGATTCACCATGACGTGGATCGCGCCCTTCCTGTCGCGCACCACGATCACCGGCTCGAGCCCCACCTGGGAGAGCCTGAACGAACCCTTGTCGGGGAACTCGCTTTCGTGAGCGACCCACACCCAGGTTTTCTTGAAGATTTTCTGCATCTCCTCCTCGAACAGCCTGGGATCCTCGTACATGGGCGTGCGAATATGATCCTTGAACACGAGTTCGTGAGGGGTGATGTCGATCTTGTTTTCGATGTTCATGATGACCTCGAGATAGCTATTGGCGGCCCTTTTCGAAACGGCTTGCCGATGGTTTTTCCGTCACTCGGGCACGACGAGTTCGCGCCCGATGCGCGCTTCGACCCGGCAGTATTTCCACAGCTTGTAGGTGCCGTCGCCCACCGGCGTGGTGCGGAAGAAATTGCAGGCATCGACGATGGTTTCGTAATCCTCCACGTCGGCCATGATGTAGAAGGTCCAGGGGGCGGCGAGGGAGGGGCCGACCTGGATGCGGTCGTCGTCCATGATGCCCAGGATCGTCAAGCCGGGCAGGCCGTCGATGCCCTGCAGCATCTCGCGGGTGGCCTCCCACACCTGCTTGGCTTCCTCGGCGGTGGCGTTCATGAAGTTCTGGTTGATACCGCAGCAAAACAGCACGCGATGCATCATGGTGTTCTCCTTTCTCCAGTTGTCGTTTCGGCTCACAGATAGCCCGGTAGGGGGTCGTGATCGAAGAAGATGGCGCCGGCGTTCTTCCAGGTGATCTCACCCATGAAGGCGTGCTGAGTGCACAGCAACGAGTCGCGCAGGATGCGTGACAGGGGATGATCGTTGTCGGCGCCGGTCATGCCGCTGATCTGGTACACGCTGCGAATGGCCGCGGCACACTCATGGGTCAGATGGGTGGCGGAGAGACGCAGCAGGTTGATCTGCTCGCGGCTCGGCTCGCCGCCGGCCTCGACGGCGCTCCAGGCCGACTCGGTGCTGTCATAGAAGAAGGCACGGGCGGCAAGCACCTGGGCCTCGGCCTTGGCCAGGCCGATCTGGGCGTACTCGCGCTCGCCCAGATTGGGCGCCCCGGTGACCGACTTGCGCCCTCCGGCCATGGCCCGCACCACGTCCAGCGCCTCCCGCGCCAGCCCCAGGGTGGTGACCGCCAACACCTGGGCGGCGAAGGCCAGCGCGGGGTAGCGGAAGAAGGGCGCGTCGATGGTGGCCTTGGCACCACGCACGAAGGTCCACTCCTCGGTGACGTAGGCTTCGTCCACCACCAGGTCGTGGCTGCCGGTGGCGACCATGCCCAGCATGTCCCAGGTGGGATCGATGCGAACCTGCTCGCGGGGCAGCACCGCCATGCGCGGCAGGGCACCGGGCTCGTCGGGCTGGATCCCGACGCCGCACAGCGAGGCGCTCATGCAGCCGCTGGCGAATTTCCAGCGTCCCTTGATGCGAAAGCCGCGGTCGACCCGCTCGGCGGGATGAGGCGGAAAGATGCCACCCGCGAACACCACGTCGGGAGAGTCATTCCAGATCTGGGTGATGGTCTCCTCGGGTAGAGCCGCCAGGTAAGCGGGATTCATACCGAAGCTGGCCACCCAGCCGGCGGAGCCGTCGGCCGCCGAAATGGCCTCGACCATCTTCAGGAACTCGGCGGGGGATTTCTCATCGCCGCCGTATCTGGCCGGCACCATGGCGCGGTAGACGCCGATGGCCTGGAACTCCTCGATGATGTCCGGCGAGATGTGTCGGCGTGCTTCGAACTCTTCTCGCCGCCGGCGGATATTGTCGAGCAGCGCATCGAAGCGCCCCTCTCCGCCCCATTGGGCTTTATCGACCTGGCTGTGCATGGGCTTCTCCTGTTGTTTGAATGGCCTCGGCAGGCCGAGTGCCGACCAAATAGCGCACGACCAAATGGCGCGCGGCCCGGCAGACACCGGCGTCATCGCCACGCCGGCCGATCAGCTGCAGGCTCACCGGCCGACCCCGGCTCGGGGGCAGAGGCAGGCTCAGGGCGGGATGCCCCGAAAGGTTGAAGGGCCGCACGAGGGAAGAGACGCTCAGATCCTGCCGCCCCTCCTCGGCCGCCACGCGGGTCAGCGGAAAGTGCGGCAGCGTCGGCAGCGCCAGCACCTCGTAAGTCTCGAGCAGCCGGTCCACGCTGGCAGTGAAGGCCAGGCGCACCGCTTCGGCCTCGCGCAGTTCGGCGTCGGTGGTCTCGGCGGCCGCCCGCAGGCGCCGCTCCACGTCACACCCCAGCCGGCCGCTATCGAGCCAGGCGGCACAGGCCGCGTAGGTCTCGCGGTTGATCAGCGCCATGGCCGCCTGATAGGCCTCGTCCATCAGCGGCAAGACGCTCTTCTTGCCGGCCAGCCCGGCACCTACGAGGCACGCCTCCACCGCAGCGAGAATCGCGCTATCGGCCGAGACTTCCAGCCAGCACAGGCTCGGCATCGCCGCGCCCTCGCCGACCGCAAATCCGGCATCCACGGCCGTCATGAAGGCGATCAGCTCGTCGAGGTCGGCGCTGAGCGGTCCCACGCAGTCGAGGCTGCTGTGCGCTGGCATGACGCCACGACGCCCGAGCCGGCCGAAGGTGGGCTTCAGCCCGTATACACCGCAGCAGGCCGCCGGCACCCGGATCGAGCCACCCGTGTCGGTGCCGATTCCGATCTCGGCCAGGCCCGCCGCAACTGCCGTCGCCGAGCCGCTGGAAGACCCACCCGGGATCAGCGCCGGGAAACGCGGATTCTCGGGAGTACCGGTCCAGGCATTGAGCCCGGTCATGCCGAACGCCAGCTCATGCAGGTTGGCCTTGCCGACGATGCGATACCCGGCTGCCAGCGTGCGCTCGACGATCTCGGCATGCCTCTCTACCGCCGGCACACCGGCCAGCGCCGCCGAGCCGGCCCGGGTCGGATAGCCGGCGATATCGATACTGTCCTTGACCACGACTCGCTTGGGGCCCGTGCCGAGGTCGAGAGCTTGGATGAGAGATGACATGGCAGCCTTTTATTTATTTATCACATGAAATTTCAAGTATTTAATGACACACTATTGCGTTTCTTGGCTGCCCTTCCTGCCTGACTCCAGTCGCTTAACTATCTATCGTCCTTCGTCACTTCAGAGGACGAACAGCACGATCTCGGGCACCAGCAGCAGCAGCGCGATGCATATCAGGTAAGGCGACATGAAGTAGCCGACGCCGCGAAATATCTCGCCGAAACTGAGCTCGGGGTCGAGGCTCTTGACGATGAAGGCATTGACCCCCACCGGCGGCGTGATCGCTCCCATGCTGGTCACGATGCAGACCATGATGCCGAACCAGATCGGGTCGTAGCCCAGCACCAGCGCCACCGGGAAGAAGATGGGAATCGAGATGATCAAGAAACCCATGGCGTCCATCAGTGCCCCACCGATCACGTAGATCAGCAGTACGCAGGCCATGACCAGCACCGCCGGCAGGGGCAGCGCCGCGGCCCACTCGCCGACCAGGAAGGGCAGCCGTGTCACGGTCAGGAAGCGACCGAACACCACCGCACCCGCCACCAGCATCAGGATCATGGCGGAGGTTCTGAGGGTGTTGCTCAAGGAGTCCCGCAGCACCGCCCATGAGAACCGTCCGCGCAGGCCGATGATGGCGATGGCCCCCACGCAGCCAACCGCCGCCGCCTCGGTGGAGGTGAACCAACCGGCGAAGAGCCCTCCCAGCACCAGGGTAAAGAGCGCGAATATCTCCAGCACGCCCTTGAGAGAGGCCATGCGCACACTCCAGCTGGAACGTTCGCCGGCCGGAGCCATCTCCGGGTTACGCCAGCACAGGAAGGCGATGGTCAGCACGAACAGCAGCATCAGGACCAGGCCGGGCACGATGCTGGCAATGAAGAGGTCGCGAATGGCCAGCTCGGCCTGCAGCGCGATCACGATGAGCACGGCGCTCGGCGGAATGATGATGCCCAGGGTGCCGCCGGTGGCGACGCTGCCGGCGCTCAGCGCCTTCTGGTAGCCGAACTTCTTCATTTCCGGCAGGGCAATGGTGCCTACCGTAGCGGCCGTTGCCGTGTTGGAACCGCACACCGCGGCGAACCCGGCACTGCTCAGGATCGTCGTCGTGGCCATGGAGCCCTGACGATGGCCGGTCCAGGCGTATGAGGCAGCAAAGAGCTTCTCGGTGATTCCCGAGCGGAACAGCAGCTCCCCCATGAAAATGAACAGCGGTATGACGCTCAAGGAGTAGGAGGAGAGCTGCTCCCAGATCCCCGAGCTGATGATGTTGTACGCCGCCATGGGGCTGGTGATGTGCAGCATCCCGAAGAAGCCGACGATGAACATGGCAAAGCTGATTGGCACTTTCAGCACGATCAGCAGGAAGAGCGCCAGCACCCCTACGATGGCCAACATGGTGAAACTCATGCTTGCTTACTCCGAGTCAGGCACTCCAGCACGTCCACCAGCAGCACCAGGCAGAACGCGGTGAAGCCTAAGGCGACCATGTAGATGATGGGATAGATGACCAGGCGCAGAGACTGCGAGACGGTGCCGCGCTGCATGGCAAGGATGCCGTACTCCCAGAGCTTGAAGGCCACCATGGCGAAGAACAGCAGGCTCGCCACCGCCACCAGGGTCTGTACGAGACGCTGCACCCCCTGAGGCATTCGAGCCACCAGCATGTCGAGCTCGATGTGCGCCTTGGTGGCCTGGGCATAGGCCAGTGAGAACGACACCACCACCGCCGTCAGCCAGCCCACCACCTCGGTGGTACCACCGAACGAGGAGGCGACCTGGCGCATGACGATATTGGTCACCACCAGCAGCATCATCGCCAGCAAGGCCGTCCCGGCGAGGACGAGCAATAGCCGACCGATCAGAAAAGAGAACCTGTTCATGAGCCAGACCCATCGTGTCGAATGTTTCCCGGGCCGAAGCCCGGGCACCTGTCGCTACTGCTGGTCCTACTGTTGATATTGCTCAAACAGCTCGAGCATACGCTCATGGAACTCATGTGCCGGCAGGCCCAGCTCGGCAACGCGGGTCAGCCGCTCCTCGTTGATCGGCTGCAGGCGTTCGGTCCAGCGGGCCGCCTCCTCATCGCTCAGTGAAAGCACCTCGACGCCCTCTTCCTCGCGCGCCCACTCCAGCGACGCCTCGACGTGGGAATCGAGATAGTCGCCGGCGAAGAAGGCCATTTCGGCACCCAGCTCATCGATGATCTGCTGGATGTCCTCGGGCAGCGACTCCCAGCGCTGGCGGTTCATGACCGCCACCAGCACTGCATTGGTCAGGGG
The DNA here is from genome assembly GCF_000246875.1 of Halomonas sp. KM-1. Taxonomy (NCBI): domain Bacteria; kingdom Pseudomonadati; phylum Pseudomonadota; class Gammaproteobacteria; order Oceanospirillales; family Halomonadaceae; genus Halomonas; species Halomonas sp. KM-1. The sequence continues at coordinate 2,126 of NZ_BAEU01000089.1, read as the reverse complement.
GTAGTCGGTCACGTACTTGACGGTGCGCGCATAGCGCAGATCCCTCAGCACTTCCCGCGAACTCACGTAGCCATCGACGACACCGGCCTGCAGCGCCTCGCCGGTATCGGCCTGGGAGAGCGCTATTGGCACCCCACCCAGCGCCGCCAGCACGTCAGTGCTGTCACCAGGCACACGGATCTCCTGGCCGCGCAGCTCTTCCAGGGAGGTGACAGGGTCCTTGGTCTGCAGATAGCCGGGCTCGGAGGTGAAGGCGGTGATGACCTTGAAGTCCTCGAGACCCAACTGCTCGGGGGGGAACTCCTGGATCAGGTCGTAGAGTGTCTGACTGGCAACGGTCGAGTTGACCTCCTGGCCGGTGATGCTGCCAGCCAGATTGAGTAGCGGGAAACGGCTCGGCTCATAGGAGGTGATCGAAAGGCCGATGTCGGCGACGCCGCTCAATACGCCGTCGTACATGTTGTTGGCGGACAGCAACGTACCGCCGGGGAAGGTGTTGACGGTCACGCGACCGTCGGTGCGGCGCTGCACCTCCTCCGCCCAGCGCTCCATCTGTACACCGGGAAAGGTGCTGGAAGGCGAGATGAAGGCATAGCTGAGAGTGATTTCGCTGGCCGCTACGAGCGGGCTTGCCACCACGCCCGTCAGCATACCTGCCAGCCCAATGGCACCTGCCACGCGCCGAACGCTCGGCACTGTGTTCTTCGTCGTCATGGGTTCTACCTCTCTTGTCGTTGTTGTTCGGGTGCTTCTGTGTCACCCAATACATTCAATATCACATGAAATTTCAAGCAATGCAAGGAACGCGCACAAGTTCGCACTACGAACATTATGCCTGATCCAGCACCCCCAACGCCGTAAACAGCGCCGCCAGCTCCGGCTCCTGCCGCTTGGCGCGCAGCAGCGCGGCGTCCTCCACCGTGAAGCGGCCCGCGGTGGCGCTCAGGTAGATCTTGCCGCTGGCGCGGTCGGCGAAGCGGACCTCCGGTACCTTGGCGAGGCACTGCTTGAGGAAGGTGCAGTTGGCGGCCACGGCCAAGGAGTCGTCGTCGGGATAGACCTCCTCCGGACGGGTGGCCGCGGTGTCGATCTTCTTGTAGCGGTCGAGGTTGACCAGGCCCAGGGGGTCCAGCACGTGCAGCACCTCGCGGGTGCCATGGGCGACGACCACCGGCGGGGTGTGCCTGGGCACGCTGTTGTCGAGGAACACGTACTTGAAGCGCGGTCGCGGGCTGTCCATCCACTTGAAGAACACCCTGGGCATGCCGTCGTAGGCCTCCACGCAGTGCCCCAGGAAGTCCGACACCGCCTTGTAGCGCCCGCGCTCCAGCCCGCGCAGCCAGCCCCGCTCCACCGTGGCCTCCGGCGGGGTGATGATGAAGTACATGTGCATGGTAGAGACGTACTTGGCGTAGGTGCCATCGAGCAGTCGCGGTACCGTGTCGGAGGAGAAGCTGTCGAAGCGAAAGCGGTCGATCAGCAGGTTGGGAATGGTGCGGTCCCGCTGCGCCTTGTCGCGGATGTAGCGGTCCAGCTTGGCATCGATCAGCTTGACCTCCTTGCCCGCCAGGCGACCGGCGTACTTGTAAGCCTCACCCAGGGTCTCATAGTCGAGCAGCAGGCGGCGCCAGATATCGGGCGTGATGGTGCCGTACTGCTCCGGCGGAATGCCCAGATCCTGCAGGGTGTATCGCAGCAAGTGGCGTAGGGAGCTCTTGCCGGCCGCCGAAGCGCCCTTGAGGCTGATCAGGATCGGCTCGTCGGCAAGGGGCACCCGGGCGTAGCCCTCCTGCTCGATGGCCCGCTCGACGTGCGGCGCCAGCAGGTTGCCGATCTCACGGCTGCCGTAGTCGTTGCAGGCGTGACGGGCGATCAGCGTCGCCAGCACCTCGCGGTCCACGCCGATATGGCCATGGACCGCGGCAATCGAGCTCATTACCCGATAGGCGCTCTTGTAGATGGCCTGTTCGAGCTCGTCCTGGGCGGCCAGCCCCCGCTGCTTGATGCCCTGGATGGCATCGTGGTGGCGCTCCTCCAGGGTACGGCGGTCGGCCTGCCGCTGCGGCGCCGGGCGCCTGCCCAGCCAGCGGGCCAGCAGCGAGACCGGCTCGGGCTCCTCGCGATAT
>NZ_BAEU01000090.1:0-3117 GCF_000246875.1 Halomonas sp. KM-1 | reverse complement strand
TCTCGGTAGAGCCGGTGAAGACGATCTTGTCGATGCCGGGGTGAGCGGTGATGGCGCTGCCGAAGCCCTGCTCGCCGGTAACGACATTGATGACGCCTCTGGGCACGTGGCGGGCGATGATCTCCACCAGGCGAATCGTGCTCAGGGGAGTGAGGCTGGAGGGCTTGCTCACCACGCAGTTGCCCGCCCGCAGCGCCGGCATGATGTGCCACACCGCGATCATGAAGGGCCAGTTCCAGGGGGTGATGGAAGCCACCACGCCCACCGGCTTGTGGTGCAGCTCGATGCGCTGGGTGGGCGTCTCCTCCACCAGCTCCACCGGCACTTCCTGACTGGCCGCATAGCGTGTCCAGGCCGCGCTGCCGCCCACCTCGGAGTAGGCCAGGGCCAGCGGCTTGCCCTGTTCCATGACGATCAGCCTTGCCAGCTCGTCCGCCTCGCGCTCGATGTCGTCGGCGATGCGATTGAGCAACTCGCATCTTTGCTCATGAGAACTGAGCTTCCATTGGCCGAATGCATCGCGGGCAGCGCTGACCGCTTGATCCAGCTGTTCGGTCGAGCCGGCCGGACACCGCGCGAAGGGCGCCCCCGTGGCCGGATCGATGACCTCGAAATGCCCTGCGGCCCCCGGTACGTTGTCGCCGTTGATCAACAGTTCGTAGTTACGCATACAGCCGTCCTTCATGCTTCGATGCCTGGCCGGGAAAGGCGCGCCTTTCCCGGCGGTCAAGGCAGAGTGATTTACAGTCGATGAGAGCCGAGCTGCTGGAATTGCTCGGGAGAGGTTTGGCGCAGACGCATGGCCATCGCCCCGCCCACGGCAAGCGCCAGGGCGATGAGGATGCAGAGTCCGTAGGAGAGCACCTTGCTGGAACCGGTCAGAACGTCGAAGTGCATCACCGCGATGACCAGCATGGTGAGCAGCGCGAGACACGAGAACGCGGGCAGGATCTTGCCTCTCCATGGGCCCACGCCCAGCTCGGGATGGCGGCGGAAATAGTACAGAACCGCCACGGAAGTGATCGCCATCAGCAGGATAAGGGAGAGTGCGGCCAGGCTGGAGAACCAGGCGAAGAGCTGCAGAATGGGGTCACCGCCGAAGGCCGCGAAAGCCATCACCGCGGTTGCCGCAATCAGCGTCTGCAGCAGCGAGCCGACGTGGGGGCTCTGGTGCACGGGATGAGTGGTGCCCAGAGCGCTCGGCAGCAGGCCGTCGCGGCCGATGGCATAGAAGTAGCGTGCGGCCGAGTTATGGAAGGCCACCAGACCGGCATAGATCCCCACTAGGAACAGGACGCGAATGATCTGCGTCATTTCAGGCCCGACGTAGTGGTCGGACAGGCCATAGATCAGCGTGGTCGGATCTTCGAGCGCGTACAGGGTGGGCACGATCTTGTCGACACCGACGCCGATGATCATCGACCAGGTGGAGACCGCATAGAAACAGCCGATCAAGAGGATGGCGGCATAGGTCGCCAGCGGAATGTCGCGCCGAGGGTTCTTCGCCTCTTCACCATAGATGGTGGTCGCCTCGAAGCCGATGAACGCGGCAAAGCAGAACAGCAGCCCGATGGAGGGGGCACCGCTGAACACGTGCTGTGGCTGCAAGGAGTCGAAATTCACCCCACTGTCGCCACCGCTGGAGAGTATGGCCACGTTCAACACCAGGATGACGAGATACTCCACCATGACGATCACGCAGAGCACCTTGGCCGAGAGATCGATCTTGCGATAGCCGAGAAACGCAATGCTTGCCATCGCCACCAGCGAATAGATCCACCATGGCAGATGCAGATCGAATACGGCGCTCATGGTGCCGGCGGCGACGCCGCCGAACATGCCGTAGAGGCCGATCTGCAGGATGTTATAGGCAAAGATCGCCAGCCCCGCGGCCGCACCGCCGGCAATCCCTCCCAGACCTCGCGCCGAGTAGGCATAGAAGCCGCCGGCATTGGTCACGTAGCGGGACAGGGTGGTATAGCCTACCGAAAAGATCAACAGAACCGCCAGCACGAGACCGATCAGTACGGGAGTACCCGCGCCGTTTCCCAGCATCATGCCGATCGGAAAGCCGCCTGCCAGGACACTGAACGGGCTTGCTGCGGATACGACGAAGAAGATGATGAAACCGACACCCAAGGCGCCACGCCTTAGCTCTGTCGAGACTATTGCAGGGGAGGAAGTTACGCTCATTTTTCAAACCTTCATATTATGATTATAGGAATCGACAACACCACAGCTTTTATCTTATTCCCACCCCAGCAAGTGGCGTTATCCCAAATTGGCACCACGACTTTCTTTTAATTCAAACACATAAAGTACAACTCATGACCAAAATCGCACCCATCTGTCCTCGCCTCAAAAAGCGAAAAAACCAGACAGATTCAGTGCCTTCCACAACAGTGAATTACGCTAATGACACACACTTTTTTATAACGACTTATTTCCTCACCATGATGAAATCGAAGTTTGCGTTCCATTGGGTGCTTTCATCCATTGACTCGCAGTAATCCACGATCAGGGAATCCTTGACGCCGAACACCGCATCCGATGTCAGGTAAGCGTCACCCGAGACGAAGGTGTGGGTGACGATCCGCTCATAGTCGGGGTGCTCGAGCATGAAGTGCATATGAGCAGGTCGCCACGGATGACGCCCCAGGCTTGCCAGCATCTGGCCCACCGGGCCGTCATCGGGGATCGGGTAAGACACCGGCTTGATGCCGATGAAGTCGTAGCGGCCATCGGCACCGGTAATGAACACGCCGCGGTTGTTCCACTCCGGCTGCTCATCCGGCTGCTGGACGTCATAGAAGCCGTCGCTGTTGTCCGACCAGACGTCGATGCGCACTCCCTCGATGGGGTTGCCCTCCAGGTCGAGCACGCGGCCCTGGTAGCGACAGGCTTCGCCCTTGCCGTCCAGCGAGATGGAAGCCCCCATGGGCAGCTCCGGCGCGCCGTCCACATGGAAGGGGCCGAACACCGTGTTCTCGGTCGCGCCCGCCGGGCGGCGGTGCTGAATGGCATCCACCAGCATGGAGACACCGAGGGTATCGGAGAGCAGGATGAACTCCTGGCGCTTGTCGTCGCACGTCTGCCCCGTGCGGGTCAGGAAGTCGA
>NZ_BAEU01000091.1:0-4993 GCF_000246875.1 Halomonas sp. KM-1 | reverse complement strand
GGTGCCGGCGAGGAGATCTCGACGCGGCCGTTCCAACTGGTCACCGGGCGGGTGTGGCGCGGCTCGGCGTTCGGCGGGGTGAAGGGGCGCAGCGAGCTGCCCGGCTACGTGCAGCGCTACATGGACGGCGAGATCAAGATCGACGAGTTCATCACCCACGACATGCCGTTCGAACAGATCAACGAGGCGTTCGAGCTGCTGCATGCGGGCAAGAGCATACGTACCGTGCTGCATTATTGACAGCCGCGCGAAAGCGTCACAAGAGCGATACACGTCCAGGGGACAAGGAGGCAGCATGAGCCTGATGGATATGATACAGCGCTGGTTCGGCGGCAAGCCCGCCGCCGCGACACAGAGCACGCCCCGACCGCCGCCTGCGGCGAGAAACCCCGAAAAAACGACAACACAGGGGAGTCAACCCACCATGAGCCACCACAACGTTCACATCCATCCCGCCGTGGACAACGGCGTCAAGCGCGGCAGCGACAGCTTCACCGGCGGCAAGCTCCACTGCCACTGCAGCGGCGAACAGGTCGAGGTGACGATCGACGCCCAGTGCGCCCACAACCATGTCTGCGGCTGCACTAAGTGCTGGAAACCCGAGGGCGCGCTGTTCTCGATGGTGGCCGTGGTACCCCGCGACAAGGTAAGGGTCAGCGCCCACGAGGAGAAGCTCCAGGTGGTCGATCCGGCCGCGGCTATCCAGCGCCATGCCTGCACCGGCTGCGGCGTGCACATGTACGGCCGCATCGAGAACACCGGCCACCCCTTCCACGGGCTGGATTTCATCCACACCGAGCTCTCCCACGACGAGGGCTGGGCCGGCCCCGAATTCGCCGCCTTCGTCTCGTCGATCATCGAGTCCGGCGCCGATCCGCAGAACATGGGTGCGGTACGCTCACGGCTACAGGAGCTCGGCCTGCCGCCCTACGACTGCCTCTCGCCGCCGCTGATGGACGCCATCGCCACGCATACCGCCAAGGCCAAGGGGGTGCTGTGATCGAACCGGAAGGACAAGCCGAAAAGCCCCGGGCTCCGAATCCATTAATAAGGAGCCCGGGGCTTTTATGGAAACACTGCACAAATGCCTGCGCGAGCGAATCACTGCGTTGCGCGGTGCGCGGAATCCTCACCTATACCCCATAGGCTCCGGTTCCTGTGCTCCGTGCGCCTTGCGCTTCATCTCGCTCGCCGATTTGTTCAGCGCTTCCTATAGGTCGAGATCGGCTCAAAGTGCGTTGAGATTGCGGAACATCTTGCTCAAGCACTGATTGATGTAGATGACCTCGTCCTTGCGCAGCCCACGGAAGGCCTTTTCCACCACCTGACTGGTGAGTTCCCTGGCCACAGCCAGCTTGGCCTCACCGCCCTCGGTCAGCTCCACTTCGGTGACCCGGCCATCCTGGGGCGAGGGAGCGGTCTTGAGCAGCTCCGCCTCCTGCATCTTGTAGACGATCTTAGTGATGGTGGAGAGCTTGGCCACGGCATGCACGGCAATGTCCGACATGCTCAGGCGACCCTGCTCATGCAGAATCATCAGTATCCGCCACTTGGAGGAGCTCAAGCCATGGGGCTTGAGCAAGGTATCCACGTCGGCGCTGTACTTGGCGTTAAGCCGGGCCACCCAGTAGAAGGGGAAATCCTGGGAACTATAGTCATCGGAAAGCGGGAAAAAGGAGGATGCCAGTTCGTCCTTGTCAACCATAGGGTGGGCGCTCCAGGGCGATAAAATAGTTGAATATTCTAGCATGTGCCCACCGCAACGAAAGCCGCTACCTTTAGCTACCAGACAGGAGCGCCGTTCCGATCACTCCAGCCGCCGTGTCTCGGAAGGGTATTCCCCGAACAGCTTGCAGTAGCTTGCCGAGAAGTGGCTCAGGTGACGGAAGCCCATCTCATAGGCCGCATCACCTACCGTACATTCGCAGGCGGGCGTGCTTGCCAACCTCCTGCGCACCGCATTCAGCCGAATGCTGCGCAGGAATTCCACCGGACGAATGCCCACCACCCGCTGGAAGCTGTTCTGCAACGTTCGGCGACTCACCCGCAAGCGCTCGCACAGATCGAGCACGCTGAGCGGGCTATCCGGATCGGCCAGGGCAAGCTCCTGACTACGCTTGACGATATACGAACTCACGGCGAGCTCGCTGCGTTTCGTCTCGACGTGCGCCTGGTGGAAAAGGTCCAGTTGCACGGCCATCAAGGTCTCCTCGATGTCCTTCTCGATGACGGGCGCTGCGAGCTCCCCCGGCCGGATGAGGCCATCTAAGTTCCGACACACCTGTCCCTTGATCTCTTTCAGCAGTCGCATCGGCACGTTGATGCCCGGCATCGAGAGCAGTTGGGAAAACTGCGCCGAACCCAGCTCGATCTCCGCCAAACGGGAGAAGCGCTCGAGATCGACGCTCAACGACATGAACGCCATCCCTTCCGGAGCGTGCAGCAGGAACTCTTCGCCATCGCGCAGCAGCAGAACGCTGTTGGCACTGACCTTGCAGCCCTGGATGATGGGCGGCCTGCCCGTGGCAAAGGCCATGCAGAACCGCTGCCTGGGCGCGTGCCCATGCTGGACGACGCGCTTGTCGAGCACCTCATGGAAGACCTGGAAGCGCTCGCCCGACACCTGGAAAAGCTCGCTCGAAAGGCGACCGGCACCAAGCTGGTCGTAGACCTGCTGCCAGCCCTGTATCGCAGCTGCATGCTGCTGAGAGTCATGGAAGGAACGAACTTCGTAGTGCATACCCGCCCCCATGGAAACGTCGCACCGTCGACGACTCAGCAGCATGGTTCAGCTTACGGCACCGGCCGCCCAACCCAATAGCGCTGTCGAACCAAGCCATCAGAGCAGAACTATCAGATTAAAGCCATCAGAAGAACGCCGCCAAGACGAGCTGTGCGTATACGTTGGTACCGTTGCCGCCCACCTGGGTTCCGCCCTCGGTTTCGTCTCTGCTGGGCTTGTACAGCCCCAGCAGAGGGCTGATGACGACGTTGTCGGTCACGGCCCACTCCACATACAGGTCCAACTCCCGGCCATCCAGGTTCAGCGTATCGCGGCCCTTCAGGGTGCTGAAGTCGAAGAACAGCGCCCCCAGAGTGAGGTTCTCCCTGGGGCTGGCCCGCAAGGCGATATGATGAACGTCATTGTTGCGCGCAAAGGGCCCCGCATAGTTGGCCGCCACCTCGCCCTGGAACCAGGTGCCCAGTTCGGGGCTGCTCAGGCCGGTGAACAGCGAGTCCCAGTCTTCCGAATAGCGGGTATAGCGGTAGGTCAGGCTCGGCGTCCATGGGGTGTCGGCGAAGGTGTAGCCGGCCTCAGCGTACCAGGCGGCTTCCGAGCCGGCATCCTTGTTCTGCCAGGCATACTCGAAGGCGAAGTTGGCATTCTCGATACCGGCGTCGCCTTCCCCCCGCAGGCTGTAGACGTTCATGCCGTCACGCTGCTCGAGGAAGTCGTCGGCCCACTCGCGGTTGACGTCGAGACCATGCACCCAGGTCAGCCCGATCAGACCTGCCTCGCCGGCATAGTCGAGGGTGGCGGCGGCCAGCTCGGTCTCGGCCTGAGCCAAGTTGTCGGATTTGAGCCAGGCAGCCGTCCCGTGCAAGCCCTGCTCCCCGCCGAGGCGCAGCACCGCAGTGCGGTCGAAGGCATGCCGGGCCGCCAAGTAATAGGCGCCGCCACGGTCCAGAGCCCCATCGGCCGGCCCCCGGCCCAGATTCAACCCATCGTCGTTGACGATGAAGCCCCTGCCCAGTTGGACGGCCTGCCGGCCCAACGAAAAATCCACACCATCCGTACCGAGGGCGGGAAAGAGATCCGCGGAACGCCATCCCAGGTAGGCGTCCTCGAGGGTGGTGCTGCGTTCCGTGCCCACGCTGTTGCCACCAGCATCGCCATCCCCCCAGGTGGCGGAGCTGACCCAGTTGAGACCGCCGTAGAGGGTACCGCCGCCACCCATCCCCTGATGGCCGCTGAAGCCGTACTTGACGAAGCCCTCGCGCCAGCTCGAGCCATCCTCCCTACCGTCGTAGTTCTTGCGGCTGTTCATCCAGCCATGCACGGCCAGCAGATCGACGTTCAATGCCCCGTCGGCACTCGTTATCAGTTCATAGGCCTGGGCCTGGCCTGCTTGCCCAAGAGTCATCGTCAGCGCCAGGACCCCACCGGCAACCCAAGTCGTCTTATGAGAATTCATGTTCGTACCTTGATGGTCTTGTTGTTGTTGGCTCGCTTGATGAGCCGCTCAGCTCGTGCGCTGTCGCATGAACAACAGCTGCGGAGTGGTGAATTCGAGCAGCCCCTCCAGGCCGAACTCGACGCCGAAGCCGGACATCTTGCAGCCGCCGAAGGGTGTGTTGGGTTGAATCTGGGCGTGGCAGTTGACCCAGGCCACGCCGCTCTCCAACTGGCTGGCGATGGCCTGCGCCCGGGCTTCGTCCTCACCCCATACCGAACCGCCCAAGCCCATCTGTGAAGCATTGGCACGCCGCAGGGCGTCCTCGACGTCGCGATAGGCGATCAGCGGCAGCACCGGGCCGAACTGCTCCTCGTCCACCAGGCGGTGGCCATCGCTGACCCCGGTGACGATGGTGGGCGGATAGAAGTAGCCCGGACGATCCAGGCGGGCGCCGCCGCACAGCACTTCCGCGCCCTGGGCCCGCGCATCGTCGACGAGCTCGCTCACCAGCTCGAGTTGATCGAGGTTCTGGATCGGTCCGAAGGTGACACCTTCTTCAAGGCCGGCGCCGACCACCTGCCGCTCGGCAATGGCCGCCAGGGCCTCGGCGAACTCACGGTACTGGGATTCGTGCACGTAGAGCCGCTTCAGCGCCGCACAGGTCTGGCCCATGTTGAGGAACGCCGCCTGGAAGATGTCCTCCACCACGGCATCCACCGGCGTGCCCGGCAGCACGATGGAGGCGTCGTTGCCCCCCAGCTCCAGGGTCAGGCGCTTGAGGTTGCCGGCCGCCGCCTGCATGACCCGCTGCCCCG
>NZ_BAEU01000092.1:0-21026 GCF_000246875.1 Halomonas sp. KM-1 | reverse complement strand
GACTGCGCCAGCGGCGCCAACCTCGCTCCACGGGCAGCGCCACTGCCACCGCCACCAGACCGGCAAGCCAGCCGCCCAGGCTGGGGCCGAAGCCGCCCCACAGCGAGGTCAGCCACAGCACCATGCTGATGAAGGGCACCAGCAGGCAGTAGCGAAACAGCACCTGGAAGCGATTGGGGTTATCGGTGGGCAGCGCCAGCCGCGGGTTGGCCAGCCCGACCAGACACCACGGCAGGCAGGTGACGAACAGCCCGTAAGCGAATCCCTGCAGAAATCCCAGCATAAGCCTCGTGCGCCAGCGGGTAGATGCATCTGAGTGTACGGGGGCCGGCGACGCGGCGCGAGCCTGACGGACTCAGCGGCACAGGCGGAAGCCACGCATGCCGAAGTGGAAATGATCGGCATGGGCGCGATTGTACTCCGGCCCCAGCACGTTACCGAACAGGTCGCAGGCGCCGTCACGCGCATCGCGCAGGAAGTCTCCCCGCGCATCCTCATCGCCCCAGTGGTCGAGCAGCGTGATACGTCGCCCATCGGCCAGGTGGAAAGCCGCCACGTCGAGCGCCTCCGCGGTGGCATGCTCGCTGAGGCGCCCGCCCTCGCGACCGTAGATGTTACGACAGGCAAAACTGCCGAAATGTTCGACGCGCGCCACCCGTGCATCGAAATGAGCCTCGGCGGCAGGCTGCAGGCGCTGGCGCTCGTACATGACCCAGGCCAGAGCCAGCGGGCAGCGCGCCACAAAGCTGGCGTTGAACTCGACCTCGCTGCCGTGGACGCGAACCACGTTTTCCAGCGGACAGCCGCTCACCGGCTCGTGATCGTCGAGCGGCGTCATGCGCAGCGCGCCCTCGGGCGCCGTTGCCAGTGCCGCCAGACAGCCTTCGCGATCCTCGGCCAGGCGATGCAGCTTCCACTTCGTCACCGGGGTCAGGGGATCGTCGACGTGCAGCGGCGCCCAAGGGTGCCAGTGGCGAGGAATACGCTCCTCGAACTGCCACCAGGCAGCCGCAGCCAAGGCAATCAGCACGATCAGGACAAGCAGGAAACGCATCTCACCTCGAGGTTAGAGAAGCAGATGCAGGAGCAGCGCCACGCCCCCCACCGCCAGAGCCGTGATCACGGCGACGTCCACCGCGCGGTCGAGCCAGCGGTCGAAGCCGCCCGGAGAGCGGCGACGCGGCTGACGGCGCCGGGTGGCGCCGCGCTGTAGCGAACGTTGGCGTGAGCCGATGAGAGACATGGTAGGCATCCGATACCCGATTCTTTCTCAAGCTTACGACCTGTCACCACGCCTGGCTACCGCCGCTGTCAACCATCTAGCCGCCCTCGCGCCGGTGAATGCGCCGATTGACCACGTTGGGCGCCCGCCGCAGGCGCTCCTGCTCGCCCAGCGCCTCGGCCTCGAAGGCGTCGGCACCCACCGGCGTCTCGCCGTGACGGCGGTAGAGCTGGGTCAGCATGGCCTGGCGGTCGGCGCGCAGCTCGCGGATCAGCACCACGATCATGCCGTAGAGGATGAAAGTGAACGGCAGCGCCGAGAGCACCGCGGCGGACTGCAGCCCGCTCAACCCACCGGCGGCAATCAGCGTCAGGCAGATGGCGGCGATCAGCACGCCCCAGAGCACCCGCTTGAACAGCGGTGGATTGATCGAGCCGTTGTCGGTCATCTGGGCCACGATGTAGGACGCCGAGTCGGCCGAGGTGACCAGGAAGATGAAGATCAGCAGCATGGCGATCATCGACAGCACGCCGCTGTACGGCATGCGCTCGAACATCTCGAACAGCGCCACGGTGATGTTGGCCTCGGTGGCCGCCGCCAGACCGGCGTCGCCGGCCAGCTCCATGTGCAGCGCGGCGCCGCCGAACACGCCGATCCACAGGCAGGCCAGCAGTGGCGGCACGATCAGTACGCCGAAGACGTACTCCTTGATGGTGCGTCCCCGCGAGACCCGGGCGACGAAGGTGCCAACGAAGGGCGACCAGGCGATCACCCAGGCCCAGTAGAAGACCGTCCAGTTGGCCGCCCAGGTGTTGTCGGTGAAGGGCGAGATACGCAGGCTCATGCCGATGAAGTTCTGCAGGTAGTCGCCGATGCCGAGGGTGATGGTCTCCAGGATCATCACCGTGGGCCCGGTGATCAGCACATAGAGCATCAGCCCGATGCACAGGATCATGTTGAGGTTGGAGAGCCGCCGAATGCCCTTGTCCAGCCCCGACCAGGTCGAGGCCATGTAGGCCAGGAACATCACGAACAAAATGACGAACTGCCACAGCACGCTCTCGGGCAGACCGAATACGGCGTTGAAGCCGCCGTTGAGCTGCAGCACGCCCAGGCCCAGCGAAGTGGCCACCCCCATCACTGTGGCCACCACCGCGAACACGTCCAGGGTCGGCGCATAGGGTCGTACCCGGGGATACTTCGCCGAAATCGACGACAGCACCGACGAGACCAGCCCGGCCTGCCCCTTGCGGAACTGGAAGTAGGCGATGATCAGGCCGACCACCGAGAAAGCGGCCCACTGGTGCACGCCCCAGTTGAAGTAGCTGTATTGGATGGCATAGCGCGCCGCCTCGGTGGTTTCGGCCGGCACGTCGCCGTAGGGCGGCTCGACGTAGTGAAGCATCGGCTCGGCCATGCCGTAGAACACCAGACCCACGCCGAAACCCGCCGCCAGCAGCATGCTGACCCAGGAGAAGAAACTGAAACTCGGCGTACTGTCCTGCGGCCCCAGGCGAATCTTGCCGTACTTGCTGAAGGCCAGCGTCAGCAGGAAGAGGACGAAGCCGAACACCGAGATGAGATAGAACCAGCCGAACAGCCGGGTGACCCCGGCGAGGGCGGCGTCGGCGGCATTGCCGAAGGCCGCCGGAAAGCTGGCGCCGGCGGCCACCAGCGCCAGGATGATCAGGGCCGAGACGATGAAGACCCGCTGCCCTCCATGGTTGGCCATACAGAATTCCCTTATTCGTCCTTGGGGCTTTTCATGCTAGCAGCCTGACCGCAGCGGCACACAATCCGCCATCGGTCTGCCTTGCTTCCGGCGTTTGGGCATTGCATCGGGGCGCGGAGAAGAGGATTCTAGGAAAACCAAGCAGGCTAAACATTTTTTTCGAGTGCTCTCATGTCACGACTCTCCCGGACGCCTCTGTCCGTGCTCGACCTGGCGCCCATTCGCCAGGGCGGCACCATCGCCGACAGCTTCGCCGAAAGCGTGGCCTTGGCCCAGTTGACCGAGCAGCTCGGCTTCACCCGCTACTGGCTGGCCGAGCATCATAGTCTGGACGGCATCGCCAGTGCCGCCACCGCGGTGCTGATCGGTCATATCGCCGGAGCCACCTCACGCATCCGCGTAGGCAGCGGCGGCATCATGCTGCCCAATCATGCGCCGCTGGTGATCGCCGAGCAGTTCGGTACCCTCGAGACCCTCTACCCGGGGCGCATCGACCTGGGCCTGGGCCGCGCGCCGGGCTCCGACGCCGCCACAATGGCGGCACTACGCCGCGACCCGTACGCCGGGGCCGAGAACTTCCCCGAGCTGCTCGCCGAGCTGCAGGCCTTCCTCGATGACGAGCGCCCCGAGCAGCGCGTGCGTGCCGTACCCGGCCAGGGCACCCGAGTGCCGCTGTGGCTGCTCGGCTCCAGCGGCTACAGTGCCCAGCTCGCCGCTCGCGAGGGGCTGCCGTTCGCCTTCGCCGCCCAGTTCGCCCCTGGCTACCTGCACGAGGCCCTGCGCCTCTACCGCGACAACTTCCGCCCCTCGGCCCTGCTCGAACGGCCCTATGCCATGGTGGGCCTGCCGGTGATCGCCGCCGAGAGCGACGAGCGCGCCGAGTTCCTCGCCTCCACCACCCGCCAGAAGTTCCTCGGCATGGTGCGGGGCAAGCGCACCCGCGCGCTGCCGCCGGTCGAAACCCTCGACTGGACGCCCATGGAACGGGTTCAGGTCGAGCAGTTCCTGGGCGCGGCGGTGATCGGCGGGCCGGAGACCGTGCGTGCGGGCCTCGAGCGCTTCCTCGAACAGACCGGCGCCGACGAGCTGATGCTCAATACCGATACCTATGCCATCGAGGACCGGCTACGCAGCTACGAGATCGTCGCCGAGGTGTGGCGGGCATGAACTACCGTCCCGGCGCCCAACTCGATCTCGCCGGCGTCCTCGTCGGCATCCGACGCATGGCGCCACTGTCGCTGTTCGTGGTGATCTTCGGCCTGGCCTTCGGCGTGGCCGCCCTGTCACGCGGGCTGTCGGGGCTCGAAGCCATGCTGATGAGCGCGCTGGTGTTCGCCGGCGCCTCGCAGTTCGCCGCCCTGGAGCTGTGGGGGCCACAGATACCGCTGCTGCCGCTGATCGCCACCACCTTCGCCATCAATGCCCGCCATCTGCTGATGGGAGCCGCCATCCAGCCCTGGCTGGCCCACCTGCCCCCGGCTCAGCGCTACGGCAGCCTGGTGCTGATGAGCGACTCCAACTGGGCCATGGCGGTAGCGGACCGTCAGCGCGGCGAGACCAACGTCGGCATGCTGGTGGGCGGCGGCATTGCCCTGTGGCTGACCTGGCTTGCCGGCACGCTGCTCGGCGTGATCTTCGGTAGCGGCATCGCGGAGCCCGAACGCTTCGGCCTCGATGTGATCATGGGCTGTTTCCTCCTGGCCATGCTGCTGGGCGGGCGCCGCGACCCCACCATGCTCGCCTCCTGGGGCGCCGCCGCCCTGGCGGCCCTGGCCGCCATGATCTGGCTGCCGCCGCACTCCCACGTCATCGTCGGTGCCCTGGCCGGCGGGCTGGTCGGCCTGATGATGCCCGCCAGGCCGACCCAGGAGGCCACCGCATGAGCCTGCCAGCTACGGCCATGGGGGCGCTGGCCGCCATCCTGATCATGGCGCTGGTCACTTACCTGACCCGCGCCGGCGGCGTGTTCGTGATGTCGCGGGTGCCCATCGGCCCCAGAGTGGAGCGCTTCATCAACGCCATGGCCGGCTCGGTGCTGGTGGCAGTGATCACACCCATGGCGGTACAGGGTGACTGGGGCGCCCGCCTGGCGCTGGTGGCCACGCTCGGCGTGATGCTGACGACGCAGAAGGCGCTGGCGGCCATCGCTGCCGGTATCGTGACCGCCGCCCTGTGGCGGCTATGGCTGTGATAGCCTGAGGCCCTGGAACGTTTGTCGTGTCGCGGTCTCCAAGAGATACCGACCACACCCGAGAGGCGGAACCCCACCGCCCGGAGATGATCATGTTCGATCCCAACGATCTACGCCGCAACGCCGCCTGGCAGGCCGCCCAGCAGTGGCGCACCCGGGCCAACCAGCCGCACCGTGGCCCCTTGAGCGGGCTCAAGTTGATCCTGACCTGGCTGCTGTTCGGCATGCTGCTGATCGTCGGCACCGTGCTCGGCCTGTTCTTCCTGCTGCTCGGCTGGGCCATGCTGCCGATCGTGCGCTACCGCATGAAGAAGCGCCTCGAACAGCTGCGCGCCGAGCAGGCCAAGGATGCCGGCGGCGGCTACCACTATCGCGAGACCCACCGCGAGACTCATACTCAGGAGACCTACTCTGGGGCCCACTATCGCGGTAGCGAGCCCGAGTTGCTGGAAGGGGATTACGAGGTGCGCGACGAGAAGCACAAGAGCTGATCGGCGCCCAGGAGCCGCTCGTCCACGAAAAAGCCCGCCGGGCGGCGGGCCGGAAATGCCATGCAGGGAATGCAGGCAATCGGCCTGAGCCGACCTGTGCAGATTACCGGTGCCGTCCGTCAACGGCTCATAGGCTTTCTTCATTGGCGCGATAGGTCCTTGCTCGCGGTGGAAAAACGCTGCCGACTGCCATACCTTGAAGCCATACGCTGCGATGACTCAAAGCGCCATCACCTTCCGGAGGACAACAACAATGCCTCGACTTCGGACCACGGCGGCACGCCTGCTGCGCCCTTCGCTGTTGGCCTGCCTGCTCATAGCCTTCGCCGTGCCCGGCCTGGCCAACGACTACCCCACCGAAGCGCGTGTCGATTACGTGCTGGCCTGCATGGCGGCCAACGGCAACAGCTACCTGACCATGCAGAAGTGCTCCTGCAGCATCGACGTGATCGCCGAGCATCTGCCCTACGAAACCTACGAGCAGGTCGAGACGGTGCTGGGCATGCAGGACCAGCGCGGCGAGCTGGGTGTGCTGTTCCGCACCGAGCGGGGCATGCAGGACCAGGTGCAGGCCCTGCATCAGGCCCAGGCCGACGCCAACCTGCGCTGCTTCTGATGTCCCGCCCCCGCTTCGCCAGCGCCCGCCATGCCCTCGGTCTGGCGCTTGCCACGCTCGCGACCGTTCCGCTGGCGGCCCTGGCTGACGCCCACGCCGAAGGCGAACGACTGTTCCGCGCCCAGTGCGTCGGCTGCCACAGCATCGAGCCCGGTCGCCATCTGGCCGGCCCCAGTCTGCACGACGTGTTCGGGCGTCCGGCGGGCAGCATCGAGGAGTTCGACTACTCCTCGGCTTTCGAGCAGGCCGAGCTGGTATGGGATCGCGATACCCTCGACGCCTTCCTGGCCGGGCCCGCCACCTTCCTGCCCGGCAATCGCATGGTGCTGTGGGAGCTCGACCCGCGCACCCGCCAGCGCATCATCGACTATCTGGAGTACCGCAGCCTGGAAAGTCAGGACCAGGAGAGCCAGGGCACTCCCTGACGTGACGCGACAGGCCGCGTGGCGTGGGCTTCAGCTTCCCTTGCGGGCCATCATGCCGCGGGACGGGTTATAACCCACGATCGCCAGCACCAGCAGCACCGCCGCCACCGCCACGCTGATCGCCACCGCCTCGGCGTTGAAGCGCTCGTACATGGCGAAGCGGATCATCTCCACGGCGTGGGTGAAGGGATTGAGCGCAGCGATCTGATAGACCAGATAGCTGCCCTCGCGGATGCGCCACAGCGGGTAGAGCGCCGAGGAGAGAAAGAACATCGGGAAGATGACGAAGTTCATCACCCCGGCGAAGTTCTCCAACTGGCGGATGAATGACGAAAGCAGCAGCCCCAGCGCGCCGACCAGGAAGCCGGTGACCAGCAGCGCCGGCAGCAGGTAGAGATAGCCCATCGCCGGCGCCTGGATGCCGTAGGCCCAGGCGATGGCCAGGAAGACGTAGACCTGCACCACCGACACCAGGGTGCTGGCCAGCAGCTTGCACACCAGCAGGTACCAGCGCGGGAAGGGGCTGACCAGCAGCACCCGCATGCTGCCCATCTCGCGGTCGTAGACCATGGAGAGCGAGCTCTGCATGCCGTTGAACAGCTGAATCATGCCCACCAGCCCCGGCACGATGTACACCTCGTAGAGGATGTAGGTCTGGTAGGGCTCGGTCATGGCCACACCCAGCGCCATGCGAAAGCCGGCGGCGAACACGAACAGCCACACCAGGGGGCGCACCAGCGCGGCGAGAAAGCGGCTGCGCTGGTGCAGAAAACGCAGCAGCTCACGGCCCACCACGCCGCGCAGACAGTGAAGCCAGGGCATCACTCGCATGCAGCCTCCTTTTCCCCGACGAGCCGGTCGAAGGCCTCGCCCAGGGTCGCGACGCCGAGCCGGGCGGTCAGCCTCTCGCCGTGCTCGTCGGCCAGCAGCCGCCCGCGGTGCAGCACCGCGACCCGATCGCCGGGGCGCACCTCGTCGATCAGGTGCGTGGCCCACAGTCCGCCACGCCCGCCTCGGCGCACAGCCGGTGGGCATGCTCGACCAGGTCGCGGCGCGAAGCGATGTCGAGCCCCACGGTGGGTTCGTCGAGCAGCAGCAGGCGCGGCTCGTGCATCAGGCCCCGGGCGATCTCCACTCGCCGTCGCTGGCCTCCGGAGAGGCGACGTACCCGTGTGCGGCGCTGGTCGGCCAGCCCCACCCGCTCGAGCTGTACCAGCGCGCGCCGCTTCGCTTCCCCGCTCGACATGCCGTGCAGGGCGCCGTGGTAGGCCAGGTTCTGCATCACGCTGAGGTCGAGGTCCAGGGTCGGCTGCTGGAACACCGCGCCGATGCGGGCATGGGCCTGCACCGCCTGGCGGCGCACGTCGAAGCCGCCGATGCGGATCTCGCCACGGCGGCGGTCGTGCAGTCGGGTGATCAGCGAGAACAGCGTGGTCTTGCCGGCGCCGTTGGGTCCGAGCAGCACGACGAACTCCCCGGCCTTCACGGCCAGGGAGACGTCGTCCAGCGCCGGCCTGCCGGCATAGGCGAAGCTCAGCCCGCTCACCTCCAGCGCCAGTGCGGCTGCGTCGTTCGCCTCGCTCACGGCTCGACGATCACGCCCCAGGGGAAGCGCCCCACCGGTATCGACTTGACGGCCCGCAGGCTATCCACCTCGATCATGGTGACGTCGCCGCTGACTCCGTTGGTGGTGTAGAGCCGGCTTTCGTCGCCGTTGAGCGCCAGATGCCAGACCCGCTGGCCGACCAGGATGTAGTCGAGCACTTCGTAGGTCTGCTGGTCGACCACCGCCACCCGGTTGGAGGGCCCCAGGGCGACGAAGCCGTAGCGGCCGTCGGAAGTCAGCGCAATGCCCACCGCCTGCACGGTTTCCTGGGGCACGCCGGGCACTTCGAAGCGGATCACGTGCTTGACGTCGAAGGTCTCTTCCATGTCGAGGATCGACACGGTGCCGGCGATCTCCGCCGAGACCCAGGCCTCACGGCCGTCGTGGTTGAACTCGGCGTGGCGCGGGCGGGCGCCCACCAGGCGGTGATGCACCGCTTCCATGGTCTCGGTGTCGATGATGTGGGCCATGTTGGAGGTTTCGGTGGTGGAGACCAGCCAGCGCCCGTCGGGGCTGATGCCGAGCCCTTCCGGCTCGACCCCTACAGGGATCTCGGTGACCAGCGTGCGCCGCTCGTAGTCGAGCACCGAGACGATGTTGTCGTCCTCGTTGGAGACGTAGATGTAGGGCCGGTTGGGGTCGACGCGGATCACCTCCGGGTCGTCGCCCGAGGCCTGGCTGCGCACCACCTGCAGCGTCTCCAGGTCGATCATGTCGATGGCCTCGTCGTCGCCCACCGCCACGAACAGCTCGCTGCCGTCGCTGCTGAAGGCCATCGACCGCGGCCGCCGCCCCACGTTGATGGTCTCCACCACCTCGAGGCTCGCCCCGTCGATGACCGAGATGGTGTTGTCCTTCTCGTTGGAGACGAAGATTCGCTCCGCCAGAGCGCTGGCGGGCAGCAGCGTCAGCGCCCCCAGCGCCAGCCCGAGCAGGCCGGGCGAGATCGTGCGGTTCAGAAGAGGCATTGTGATTCCCCCTCGTCGGCGCCGAGTGCATCGAGCGGCGTGCGTGGATGCAGGTAGCCCTCCTGTGGCGACACCGAGGCCACCATGCGCGGTCCGGTGATCAGGATGGGCTGGCGTAGCTGGTGGTTCCAGGTGCGATAGCTGACCGGGAAGCCCAGGTAGCCGGCGAGCTCGAACTCATCGCTGAGCATGTAGTCGAGCACGGCCTCGCGCTCGACGGAGCCGGTGCGGGCCGCCGCCTCTCCCAGCGAGCGCAGCGCCAGCCAGGCGCCGAAGTCCCGCGGCGTCATCCAGCGGTCGGCGAGCTTCTCGAAGCGGCGCTGCAGCTGCACCGCGCCCCACGACTCGTGAGCCCGATGCCAGGGCGTGGCCATCAGCCCCTGGGTGCCGGCCACCGGGCGCGGCGCCCAGGTCTGGAAGGGGAAGTATTCGCCGAAGTAGTCGGTCTCGTCGGCGATCACCAGGACGTCGTGCTCGGGCAGGTCCTGCAGGAACACCGGGATCTCGCGCTGAATGGCGTGGAACCCACCCTCGGCGCGGCGTGCCATGGGGTCGTGGGGCCACATCCTGTCGCCCACGACGCGATGGCCGTAGCGCGCGGCCGAGGCGCGCAGCACGTCGGCCAGGATGCGATCCTCGTCGGTGTTGCCGTAGACCAGCGCCCAGCGGTCCCACTGCTTGAAGCCGAGGAACTGGGCCAGGGCGTCGGCCAGCATGCGCCGGCTCGGGGTGGTGTGATAGAGCTCCGGGTGGCACGCTTCGCCGCGCAGCTCGTCGTCCGGCGCCCAGGCATTGAACACCACCCGATCACCGCGGGCGGGGTGCGCCATCACTTCATTGAGCGCCGCGGCGGGCAAACCGCTGACGATCCACTCGACGCCCTGTTCGATCAGGCTCTCCAGCGCCTCGCCGACGTCATCACCCTGAGCCACCACCGCCTCGTGAAAGACGAACTCCTGGCCCAGAAACTGAGCCGTGGCGTTGTTGTCGTTGATGCCCAGGCGAGCGCCCTGCAGCCCTTCGTCGTCGATCACCGGATCGAGCACCGAGAGCGGCTCCTGGTCGTCGGGGCGCTCCATGCCCAGATACCCCACGACGATGGTTGCCGGCGTATCGGCCGATGCCAGGGGTGTCCACCCCAGGCCCAGTGTCAGCCCCCCCAGCGCCAGCCAGCGAAAGGCTCGCGGTAGCGTACCCATAAGGACTCCTCAGGCAGCCGCGCTGCCGCTGTTGTCGTTAGTGTTGTCTTTTTTGCTCCTGCTTATTTACTCCACTGCCTCATGGCATTCGCGCCATGATCGTGCGCACCATACGCGAGAGTTTCTCTTCCAGCAGGTAGGGCTGCTCGCACATGGCCGGCAGCGCCTGCTGGCGCTGCTGGAAGGTGCGCTGCTCCCAGAACAGCGACTCGGAAAGCCGCTCGACCTCCGCGGCGTCGGCGCTCTCGTCGGCGCGCCGCTCCTCGAGCTCATCGACCATGCCCGAGATGGTTTCCAGGCGCGCCAGTTGGGCACGGGAAGCGCTACGAATGCCGTCGATGGTGCGCCGCCGCTCACGGTTGGTGAGCTCGAACAGCCCGGCGAACAGCAGGGTCAGGCGCCGCTCGACCTCTTCGTCGGCCTGCTCCTCGCCCTTCTCCTCGCCCTTCTCCTCGTCCTTCTCCTCGGGCAGGGACTCGACGAACTCGCGCACACGCGCCTGGGCCTGTTCCTCCGGCGTCGAACGCGAGGTGGCGAAGCGCGCCACCCGGCCGACCTCTTCGTCCTCCCACCAGGCCTGTTCCAGCTCCTCCGGCGAGGGCCCGGTCCAGATGGTGCCCCAGGCCAGCTCGGGGATGAGCCGCTGCACGCAGGGCCAGTCGGGTGGTCCCGCCGCAGCGCGCTGGGCCTCGGTCTCGGTCGCCGCGAACAGCGCCAGCGTGAAGCCGACTCCCAGCAGCAGGGGGGCGAATGGTCGTACACGGCTCATGCCCCATCTCCTTCATCCGTATCCAGCAGCCGGCCGCGGCGGTCGAGCAGCGGCACGTCATACTCGCGCAGGATGGCGTCGATCTCCCCCTGGCGGCGCTCGATGAAGTCGTTGATCCAGTCCTTCCAGTGGGGCTCGCCGCGGCGCACGCCCATGGTGATGCGGTAGTCGAGGGTGGCATCTGAGTCGTCGTCGATCAGCGGCACGACCTTGAGCGGCGGGTCCTGGCGCGCCGCGTAGTAGCCGGCCAGCGGCCCCCACAGCACCGCTCCCTCGGTCACGCCCTCGGCGACATCGGCAATGGCATCGCGCACCGGGGCGCGCACGCGGGTGTCGACCATCAGCGGATAACCTTGGATGCGCGCGCCGGTCCGGCGCAGCGGCACCAGCGGCGGGGTCTCGGCCACCACGCCGATGCGCCTTCCGGCCAGCGCCGGGTCGCTCAGGCGGGTGACCTCGAGTTCGGAGTCCTCGGGCACCACCAGTGAATAGACCGAACGGTAGTAGGCGTTGGTGTTCTGCACGAAGTCGTAGCCCGCCACGACGCCGATCATCACGTCGCATACGCGCAGCTCCAGGGTGTTGCGTACGAAGCCCATGACCTGGGGAGCCCAGACGTAGGTCAGCGGCACGCCGAGGTCTTCGGCCATCAGCTCGGCAATACGGTTCTCGAACCCTTCACCCGCCTGGTTGCTGAAAGGCAGGTTGTTGCCGTCGGCGCAGACCCGCAGGGCCTCGCGCTCCTGGCGTTCGGGGGGATTGGCGACGGCACCCACGGCAGCGGCCAGCCCCAGGGCCACGGCCAACGCCTGCAACGTCTGACGACAGGCTGCTCTCATGCATCCTCCGCTTCAGGAAATGATGTCGCGAATGGAGCGGGCTCACTCCTTGGCGTTCGCTTCCTCAGCGGCCTTGTCGTCGCCGTTCTCCTCGCCCTGCTCCTGCATCGACTCGATGATCTGGGGTCGGCCTCGCCCCAGGCCGCCCTCGCCGCGCGCTCGCATGTAGCTGAAGAGTTTGGGAATGTTGCCCATGACGTAGGGGTCATCTGCGAAGGAGGGCATCACCTGGCCGGGTTGCACTTCGCGCCCCGAGGCGATGGTGCCGGCGAAGTTCTCCCAGCCACGCCGCTCGGCCGCGCGAATCAGGTTGGGGGCAAAGGAGGAGCCCATACCATCGGGCCCGTGGCAGGCCATGCAGGCTCGGGTATAGACGAGGTAACCCTCGTAGGTATCGGGATCGACCTTGCCATCCTCGACGACGAAGGCGCCGGGTCCGTCGCCGGTGACGCGATGCTCGTCGGCAAGGGCGGCGGAAGCCAGCCCCAGGGTGAGGAACAGTGCGGGAACAACGTGAAAACGTGCGAATACCGTCATGCAGCACATCCTTCTGGTAACCGCTTCGGCCACGAGGAGACCACCTGCTGCCGAAGTGAAAGAGGATGGGCGGGAATGGCAACGGCCATTCCCGCCCGGACCAGACCCGCTCAATCGGGCAGAGCGAAGACCGTCAGCACGCCACCGAGCTTGGTGTAGTCACCCAGCGCGGAGAACACGCCCACGGCACCGAGGCCCTCTTCGGGATCCTCGAGTCCCGCTGCCAGGCCGATACCGGCCCAGCCGCCGACCCCGGAGAGCACGGCCACGTACTGCTTGCCCTCGTGCATGAAGGTATTGACGTTGCCGATGATCCCGGAGGGCGTCTTGAAGCGCCACAGCTCCTCACCGTTCTCGATGTCCACCGCCTTCACGTGACCTTCGAGCGTGCCGTAGAAGGCCAGATCACCTGCCGTGGCCAACGCCCCGCTCCACACCGCGAAACGCTCGTCGACCTCCCACACGGTCTCGCCGGCAACCGGATCCCAGGCGATGAAGCTGCCCATGCGGCCTTCCATCTGGCCGTTCTCGGTGGGCGACGGCATCATGGTCAGGGTCGCACCCACATAGGGCTGACCGGCCACGTACTCGGTCTCGTAGGGCTCGTAGTTCATGCAGATGCGGTTGATGCCGGCATAGATCAGGCCAGTACGCGGCGAGTAGGCGCTCGGCTGCATGTTCTTGGCGCCCATGGCGGTGGGGCAGATGTCGGTGGTGTTGACGTTCACCCCCTGGCGGAAGGTGCTGTAATCCTCGTTGACGTTGGGCCGCCCGGTTTCCATGTCGTAGCTGTCGGCCCAGTTGGTCTCGGGGGCGAATTTCTCGGCCACCAGCAGCTCACCGGTTTCGCGGTCGAGCAGGAAGCCGAAGCCGGTGCGGTCGATGATCGCCAGGCCCTTGCGCTCCTCGCCCTCGAACTCCACGTCGATCAGCTGATTCTCGTTGACCCCGTCGTAATCCCACTCGTCGAACGGCACCTTCTGATAGACCCACTTGACCGAGCCGTCGTTGGGATCGCGGGCAAACACGGTGATGGCCCACTTGTTGTCTGCCGGCTCGCCGTCGACGGCACGCTGATCGGGGTTCCAGGTGCCGGGGTTGCCGGTACCGTAGTAGATCAGGTCGAGGTCGGGGTCGTAGGTGACCCAGCCCCAGGGTGCACCGCCGCCGCGCTCCCACTCGTCTTCCGGCCAGGTGGAGACGCCGAGGTCGGCCTCGCCGATGGGCTCGCCCAGCATCAGGGTGCTCTCGGGGTCGATCAGCACTTCATCGTCCGGCCCGGTGGAGTAACCGCGCCAGACCATCTCGCCGGTCTCGACGTTATAGGCGGTCATGTGACCGCGGATACCGTATTCGCCGCCGCTGATACCGACGATCACCATGTCATGCACCACCAGCGGCGACATGGTGTTGGTCTCGCCGACGGTATGGTCGCCGTTGCTGACGTCCCACAGCAGCTCGCCGCTCTCGGCATCCAGTGCGATCAGGGTGTTGTCGGCCTGGCCGAGGAACAGGCGTCCGTCGGCATAGGCCAGCCCACGGTTGACCGTGTCGCAGCACATCACCGGAATGACGCGGGAATCCTGATCCGGCTCGTAGCTCCAGACCACACGACCTTCGTCCTCCAGGTCTAGGGCGAATACCTTGTTGGGGAAGGGGGTGTGGATATATAGCCGGCCATCGCCGACATAGAGGGGGCCGCCTTCGTGGCCGCGCAGCACGCCGGTGGAGAACTGCCACACCGAGCGCAGCTCGTTCACGTTGTCGCGGTTGATCTGGTCCAGTTCGCTGAAGCGGTTGCCCTGGTAGTTACCCAGCTGAGTGGCCCAGTATTCCGGGTTCTGCTGGAGTTCGAGTTGATTCTGGTTGGCATGCGCCACCGACACAGCCAACAAACTAACGGCCGTTACGGCATAACCGGTCTCCCTAAGCATGGCGTTGTCTCCGTCTCACTGAAGGTGTGCCTGGGGAAAGCGGCACATCTTGTGTAATTGTGTTTCAGGTATTGACAAGATCAGGTCTAGCACAACATTGGCAGGCGCATGGGCAGATCAGTTAATTTAGGTTTAGCTGGCAATCAAAAGACTATTGCCCCTGGGCAACAATCCTGTAACACCCGTGACCGAAGCCCGCCGCGGTGGCGTTTCACGAGCATTTCAGTGCTCATTTCGAGATTCTTTGACGAATCTTCCCCACGCTTACTAGACTTAGGTCGCAAGGTAGCGAAGCCATTAGCTGCTTTACTGAATGGGCATGCCCATCGATCCACCCATGTGGAGGAGTTCTTATGTGGACCAAACCTGCTTATAGCGACCTGCGTCTGGGCTTCGAAGTGACGCTATACATCTCCAATCGCTGAGACATCCCTTCGGCAAGGACTCGACCGGCTGACGCTCTTCACGGGCGTCAGCCGTCGTTTTTTCGGTTCATTTTTCAGTTCATCGGCACGGAGATCTGAATGCACGTACTGGTCCTGGGCGCCGCCGCTGGCGGTGGCTACCCCCAGTGGAACTGCAATTGCACGCTCTGCCATGGCCTGCGCACCGGCAGCGTCGAGGCAACGCCTCGTACCCAGTCGTCCATCGCCATCAGCGCCGACGGCGAGCGCTGGCTGCTGTGCAACGCCTCGCCCGACATCCGTACCCAGTTGGCCGCCAACCCCGAGCTGCACCCGCGCCGCATCCCCCGCGACAGCGGTATCTCGGGCGTGCTGCTGGTAGATGCCCAGATCGATCACGCCACCGGCCTGCTGTCGCTGCGTGAAGGCTGCCCCTTCGATGTCTGGTGCACGCCCAACGTGCATCAGGATCTGAGCAGCGGCTTCCCGCTGTTCACCATGCTCGAACACTGGGGAGGACTGAACTGGCGGCCCATCGGTATCGATAAAGCTCATCTGGAGGCCACCTTCGAGGTGCCTGCCTGTCCGGGCCTGTCGTTCGCCGCGGTGGCTCTCGACAGCAACGCGCCGCCCTATTCGCCACGTCGCGGCGCGCCGACCCCGGGCGACAACATCGGCCTGCTGGTGGAAGACCGGGCGTGCGGCACGCGACTGTTCTATGCCCCGGGGCTTGGCCGGCTCGACGAGCGGGTACGCGGCTACCTCAGCCAAGCGGACTGCGTGCTGGTCGACGGCACCCTGTGGCACGACGACGAACTGCTGCGTGCCGGCGTGGGCAAGTCGACCGGCACCGACATGGGCCACTTGGCCCTGGCCGGACCGGGCGGTCTGCTGGAGGAGCTGGGGCGCTTGCCGCCCTCCACCCGCCGAGTGCTGATCCATATCAACAACACCAACCCAATCCTCGACGAGCGCTCCGCGGAGCGTGCTACGCTCAGCGAAACCGGCATTGAAGTCGCTTTCGATGGCATGCGCCTCGAGATCTGAACCCGACACACCGAACGGCGTCACAACCATAGCGCATCCGCTCGCACGCACTGGGAAGGAATCGCCTCATGAGTTCGATCGCATCCCCCTTCGCCGCCTCGACGGTGGATCCCGACACCCCAGCGCTTTCCCCCGAGGCTTTCCGCGAGGCCCTGCTGGCCAAGGGCGCCTATTACCATGTCCATCACCCCTACCAGGTCGACATGGCCGAGGGCCGCGCCACGCCGGAGCAGATCCGCGGCTGGGTGGCCAATCGCTTCTATTATCAAGTGATGATCCCGCAAAAGGACGCCGCGCTGCTGGCCAACTGTCCTGACGCCGCCACCCGCCGCCGCTGGATCCAGCGCCTGCTCGATCACGACGGCCATGACGACGACGGCGGCGGTATCGAGGCCTGGCTGACCCTTGGCGAAGCGGTGGGCCTCTCCCGCGACGAGCTCTGGACTCAGGAACACGTGCTGCCCGGCGTGCGCTTCGCGGTGGATGCCTACGTCAACTTCGTGCGCCGGGCGAGCTGGCAGGAAGCGGCGATCTCCTCGCTCACCGAGCTGTTCGCCCCTCAGGCACACCAGAGCCGGCTCGACACCTGGCCGACACACTATCCCTGGATCGACGAGACCGGCTACGGCTACTTCCGCAAGCGCTTGAAGGAGGCACGCCGCGACGTCGACCACGGCCTGGAGGTGGCGCTGGCGGTGTGCACCACCGCCGCTGCCCAGCAGCGCGCGCTGGAGATCCTGCAATTCAAGCTCGACGTGCTGTGGTCGATGCTCGACGCCATGACCCTGGCCTACCAGCTCGAGCGGCCGCCCTACCACTCGGTCACCGACCGGCGCGTCTACCACAGGGGGCTGTGATGGCCATGATCGAGTCCGCCACCGTCTACCGTCTGCGCCCCGGCTGGCGCCTGCAGTGGGAGCAGGCCCAGGGCCGCCACGTGCTGCTCTACCCTGAGGGTATGGTGCAGCTCAACGACAGTGCCGGCGCCATTCTCGGCCAGCTCGATGGCCAGCGCGACGTGGCCAGCCTGGTGGCCAACCTGCAGGCACAGTTCCCCGATGCCCCCGCTGCGGCGATCGAGCAGGACGTACACGAATTCCTGCTCGATGCCGCCCGACAAGGGTGGATCCAGCATGACTGACCGAACCGATACCGTCGCCGTCAATGGCGCCACCGGCGCGCCGCTGTGGCTGCTCGCCGAACTCACTTACCGCTGCCCGCTGCAGTGCGTCTACTGCTCCAACCCGCTGGACTTCGCCGCGGTGCAGGAGGAGCTCACCACCGAGGAGTGGATCGAGGTGCTGACCCAGGCCCGTGCCATGGGCGCGGTGCAGATGGGTTTTTCCGGCGGCGAGCCGCTGGTGCGGCGCGACCTGGAAGAACTGGTGGCCGAGGCACGCCGGCTCGGCTTCTATACCAACCTGATCACCTCCGGCCTGGGGCTCGACGAGGCGCGCATCGAGGCGCTGCGCGAGGCCGGCCTCGACCATATCCAGATCAGCCTGCAGGCCTCCGACCCGGACGTGGCCGCAGCGGTGGCCGGCTCGCCCAAGGCCCATGCCAAGAAGCTCGCCATGGCGCGGGCGGTGAAAGCCGCCGGCTACCCCATGGTGCTCAACGTGGTGCTGCACCGGCACAACATCGATCGCATCGACGAGATCATCGCTCTGTGCGACAAGCTGGGTGCCGACGCGGTGGAGCTGGCCAACTGCCAGATGTACGGCTGGGCCCACCTCAATCGCGAGGGTCTGCTGCCGAGTCGTGAGCAGCTCGAAGCCGCCGAGGCCACCACCGCGCACTGGCGCGAGCGACTGGCCGAACGCGGCCGCGACATGCGCCTGCTGTTCGTGGTGCCCGACTACTATGGCGAGCGCCCCAAGGCATGCATGGGCGGCTGGGGCTCGATCTTCATGACCGTGGCCCCGGACGGCGCGGTGCTGCCCTGTCACAGTGCGCGCATGCTGCCGATGCGCTTTCCCAACGTGCGCGACCATGGCCTCAGGGAGATCTGGTACGACAGCGAACCGTTCAACCGCTACCGCGGCGACGCCTGGATGCAGGAGCCCTGCCGCAGCTGCGACGAGCGTCATAAAGATGTCGGCGGCTGCCGCTGTCAGGCCTACCTGCTCACCGGCGATGCCGCTGCCACCGACCCGGTCTGCTCGCTGTCGCCGGACCACCACCTGATCGAAGCCGCCCGCCGCGAGGCCAACGCGGCTTCTCCCGCGATGGAGACACTCACGCTACGCAACGTGCATGAGTCGCAGGTGTTCTGTCGCCAATGAATGGGCCTGCCGCCACCTACGATGAAGCGGCCAGAAGCGCGGGGCTGCCGCTGGGTAGTTGCCTTGTGGAGAGGCGGCTGGACAACGGTCTGTGGATCGCCGCGGCGCAGGTGCCCAGCGCGCGGGTGCAGCGTCTGGTCGGCGCGGTGGGAGTGGGCTACCTGGACGAACCCGACGACTGCCGCGGCCTGGCCCACCTGCTCGAGCACGCCCTGTTTCTGGGCTCGGCCAATTTTCCCGAGGCGGGCGAACTGGCACGCTGGATCGGTGAGCGGGGCGGACGCTACAACGCGCGTACCGACGAAACCGTTACCGACGTGCACCTGCACCTGCCACCGGACGAAGCCGACGAGGGCCTCGCCCGGCTGGTGGACATGCTGGCCCGGCCCTGCTTCGAACCGGCACACATCGCCCATGAGGTGGAAGTGCTCGACGCGGAGTTCCGCGCCCGGCTGGCCGACCCCGCCCTGCACCGGCTGGCGGCACTCGGCCGGCTCTGTCGCGAAGGTCATCCAGCCCGGCTCTGCCACGCCGGCAACCGCAAGAGCCTGGGCGACGATGCGGCTCACCTGGCCACCCGGCTCAGCGACTTTCACACTCGTCACTACCGCAGCGGCGGCATGGCGCTGGCCATGCTGGGGCCGCTGCCGCTCGACGAGCAGTTGGCACTGCTAACACATCACGGGGCGGCGTTGCCGGTGGGCGAACTTTCACCTTTACAGCGCTCTTGGCGTTGGGGTGAGCCGGCGGGTGTGGCCTGGCATTCGTCCCAGACCACACCCGGCACGTCGGCGCTGGAGCTCATCTGGCCCCTGCCGCAAGCGCTGGCCGCCGCCCATGGCGAATGGCTGGAGGCCGTCGCCGCGAGGCTGAGCGACGGACGGCTGGCCGCCACGCTGCAGGCCGCCGTGGAGCTCGACAGCTTCGACGTGACGCTCACCCCGCAAGGCGTCGGAACGGCCCTTGCCCTGCGCCTGGCTCCGGCACCCGACGAAGAGACCGTCCAGACGCTGCTCGCCGCCTGCCGCACGGCGCTCGAGCGAGCCCTCGCCTCTCCGCTAGCCACACGACCCGCTGCCCCCGTCGAGCTGGATGTTTGGCCCCGTCGCTGCGCCTGCCGTCTGGCCGGTCTGGGCAGCAGCAGCGACAGTGGCAGCGATGGCCTGGCAGCGCCGCGAGAAGCTCTGCAGCCCTGGCTCGCCGTCGAGCAGTGCCGACTGCTGTGGCAATCTCCCAGTGCGCCGGGAAGCTGGAAGCGCCTGGCCGAGACCGGTACGGCCTGGCACCCTCAGCCACTGGCATCGGAAACACTGCCGCTGCCCTGGCGCGCGGCTCCCGCGCTGTCGGCACGCACCCTACGACCGAGCGTTGACGAGCCCGGCCCGTACCTGGTGAATCAGGGCGTGGGATTTCAGCTCTGGGCCGGCGATCCGCTGCGGCTGCCCGACGCAGCGCCGGCATCGTTCTGCCTGGGCTGGTCAGCTTCGCTCTCACGCCAGGCCGCACGCCTGGCCCAGTGGCGACAGAACGCCCTGCCGCTACGGCAGGCCGCCGCAGTCCACGGCCTGGAACTCCGCTGCGACGGCGACGCTCGCGGCGACTGGCTGATCGCCACGGGCCCGGCCGAACGGCTGGACGCCCTCGTCGAGCTGGCCGTGGCGTGCTGGCCCGAAACGGTGACGCGGCCCCACGACGAAGCGCCCAAGGGGCTGTTGGCCCAGCGTATGCTGACACGTCTCGAGACCCTGCCGCCGCCCGGCACGCCCGGCCAGCAGAGCCGGCAGCCGCTCGCCTGGGTGCACGGCGACACCGACACCCAGGCCGCCGAGACCCTGCTGCGACGGCTGGCGGCACGCCGGCGAGAGGACGACACCTCATATGAAGTGCCGGCCGAGCTCCACTGGCTCTCAGCGCAGGGAGACGATCATGCCGCCATGCTCGAGATCGCCGGCCCCGACGACACCCCCCGCAGCCGCTGGCTGCTGCAGCTACTGGCCCAGTGTCACGATGCCGCCTTTCATCACGAAATGCGCCAGCGGCGTGGCCTCGGCTATGTCGCGGCGGTACGCTACCGCGAAGCGGCGGGCTACCCACGGCTGGGCTACGTGGTGCAGTCGCCAGGCACAAGCGTGGACGCGTTACGCCAGGCCATCGGCCAATTCCTGACCCGACAGGGCGAGGCACTGGCGCGCCTCGACCAAGCGACGATGACCAGCCGCAAACGCGCCCTGCTCGCCGCCGCCGGCCCGCCCGAAACCCACGCCGAGGCCGTGGCCCGCCTGTGGCATGCGCTGCGCCGCCACCCCCTAGCGGATGCCTGGCAGCCCTTGCCTTGGGAAGCCGAAAGCCAGACCCTGGCCTCACTGCATGCCGACGAACTCACGGCGATGGCCAGCGCCATCGCCGAGGGCCGTCTGACGCAGCGCTGGTGGCTGCATGAGCCGAACGCAACCGCCCCGTAAAACTTGTTATTAGAATGTTGCCCACCAGCAACTCTGTTATGCCGCTGCGCCACAATCGCCCCGCCCCGACTCTCCTAGACTGACATCAGCGTCATCCCATGACGGGCGCCGCAGCGCCCTATATCACAACAACACAGGGAGAGCTGCCGATGAAATCTCGCGCTGCAGTCGCCATGGCCGCGGGCAAGCCCCTCGAGCTCACCGAAATCGACGTACAGGATCCCAAGGCGGGTGAGGTGCTGGTGCGTATCGCCGCGACCAGCGTGTGCCACACCGACGCCTTCACGCTTTCCGGCGCC
>NZ_BAEU01000093.1:0-13221 GCF_000246875.1 Halomonas sp. KM-1 | reverse complement strand
CTCGCGCATCAGCCGGTGACGATGCCCCGCGCGGGGCGCCCCGTGTACAGGTTGGTCAGCGCAGTATGGCGCGCGGCCTCGCTCTGCAGCGCGCGGCGATGCAGCGCCGAGGTGGTGGCCTCGGGGCAGCACATGAAGGCGGTGCCGACCTGTACCGCTTCGGCACCCAGCGCCAGTGCTGCCGCCACCCCACGCGCATCGGCGATGCCCCCGGCGGCGATCACCGGCAGCGACACGGCCGCCACCACCTGCGGCAGCAGGGCAAAGGTGCCGAGCTGGGTGGTGACGTCCTCGTCGAGGAACATGCCACGGTGGCCTCCCGCCTCCAGCCCCTGGGCGATGATCGCATCGGCCCCATGGGCCTCGAGCCAGCGTGCCTCCTCGACGGTGGTGGCAGACGAGAGCACCACGGCCCCCCAGCCCTTGACCCGTTCGATCAGCGCCGCCTCCGGCAGGCCGAAATGGAAGCTGACCACCTCGGGGCGGAAGTGCTCCAGGGCATCGCACGCCGCCTGATCGAACGGACGCCGCCCGGGACCGGCCGGCACGCTGTCGATATCGAGGCCGTACTCGGCGTAGTAAGACGCCAGCAGCCGATGCCAGCGCGCCAGCCGCGTCTCGTCCGGCACCGGCGACGCATGACAGAAGAAGTTGACGTTGAGGGGCCGCGCGGTGGCGGCGCGAATGCGCTGGAGCTCATCCACCATGGCCTCGGGTGTGAGCATGGCGCAGGGCAAGGCGCCAAGCCCTCCCGCCTCGCTCACGGCCACGGCCAGCTCGGCGCCCTGCACGCCGGCCATGGGCGCCTGAAGAATGGGAAGCTCCATGCCGAGCCGGCGAGTCAGATTCATGGTCATTTTCCCTGCTCTCCCTGCTGTCGTTTGTTGCGCTGCCAGGGGCGTTTCTGCCCCAGCGTGTCGGCGGCGTAGGCGCCCCGCTCGCCCATGGGCCGGGGTTCGCCAACCGTGGTATCGCGCTTGGTTTGACGCTCCATTTCAGCGTTGATCTCGGCGCCCAGCAATACGACGAACGAGGAGAGCCAGAACCATAGCATCAGGATCACCACCGCCCCGAGCGAGCCATACAGCTCGTCCATGTTGGCGAACTGACTCACGTAGAGCGACAAACCGCCGGAGCCGAGCAGCCACAGCAGCGTGGCCACCAAGGTGCCCACGCTGACCCACTCCCAGCGCGGCGAGCTGCGATAGGGGCCATAGCGGTACAGCACCGCGATCACGAACATCATCAACAGCAGCAGGACCGGCCAGCGCAGCCAGTTGATCAAGGTGACCACGGGCCCCTCCAGGGCCAGCCAGCCGACGACCAGCGGAAACAGCGCGACGACGCCGATCGCCCCGAGCGAGATCACGATCAGCCCGATGGTCAGCGTGGCCACCACCAGCATGCGATGCACGAAGCCGCGCCGCTCCTCCTCGCCATACACCACGTTGAGCCCAACCAGCAGACCGCGCACCCCCTTGGATGCCACGAACATCGCCACCGCCAGGCCGAACAGCGCCGCCAGACTGAGCCCAGTGTCGGTATTGGCGCCGACCTCCTCGGCCTGTTCGGTAATCAAGCGAGCCCCACCGGGCGGCATGAAACGGCCGAGTTCAGCGATCTGCTCAGCCAGCTCCACCGGATCGAAGGCCAGCGCCCACAGCGAAATGACCGCCGCCATGGCGGGGAACAGCGACAGCAACGAATAGAAGGCGATGCCGGCTGCCAACATGTTGACGTGGTCGTCCGCCAGTTGCTCCTTGACCCGCCAGATCACGTCCAGCCACCCCGGAGCGGGTATCTGGTTCGGCTTGCCGGCCTTGCGGCCTCTCAGTTCCTTTGCCATGACATCCTCAGGGCTGCTGCGCCGGGCGCAGTATCATGCGGGCATCGCGAATCTCGATGTCGAAACGATTGAGGAAACTCATCCCCAGCAGCGCCACCTCGCCCTCGAGCCCGGGGCTGATGGAGCCATTGACGTTGGTGGCAGTGAAGCCACCCAGGCTGACCTCGTCGAGCCGAGTAAGATCGCCGCGTACACGCCCGTTGGCGGTGTTGAACCAGGCCGAGCCGGCACTCTGCAGGCCAAGCCGCTCGGCGAACTCGGCAGGTACGGCCACGTAGGTGGCACCGGTATCGAGCAGGAACTCGATCGGCTCACCGTTGATACGTCCGGTGGCGACGAAGTGACCGGAGCGACTTCGCTCTAGCACGATCGGCTCGTCGGAGCCGGTCACGGCATTGACCAGGTGCGCGTTGGGATTGCGCTGTTGCTCCAGAAAGCCGTGGAACCACCAGCTGCCAACGCCGATGAACGATACCCAGAACAGCAGCATCATGCCCATGCCGGCGCGCCTGATAGAACCGTTCTGTCGGTTCATGTCTTCTCTCCCGGTTGGCAGGCTTCGCCCGCTTTGACACTTTGGGTCTGGCTGTCTGTACTGAACGGCGCTGCGCCGCCCTTGGCTGCGCTTCGACGACTCTCGCTTCAATGACGTCCATCTATTCAATAACGACAAGGATAGCCACATGCACGACCGCATCGAACATTCGACCATGATTGCTCGCCGCCATTCCCCCCTCGCCCCGGCGCTGATCGGTGCTGCCATGGTCACGGCCCTGCTGGCCAGCATGCCGCTGGCGGCATGGGATGGACTGGTGGAAAAACAAGTCTTCGAGATGGACGAATACACCACCGTCGGCGGCGACACCATCGCACCGGTGCGCATCGGCTGGGAGGCCTATGGCACCCTCAACGAGGAGAAGGACAATGTCATCCTGATCACGCACTTCTTCTCCGGCACCAGCCATGCCGCGGGCCGCTACGCCGAAGACGATGCGGCACCCGGCTACTGGGATGCCATCATCGGGCCCGGCAAGCCACTGGATACCGACGAGTACTACATCATCGCCTCGGACACCCTGGTCAATCTCAACGCCCACGACCCCAACGTCACCACCACCGGACCGGCTACTCCCAACCCCGAGACCGGTGAACCTTGGGGCACCGACTTCCCGCTGGTCACCATTCGCGACTTCGTCGAGGTACAGAAGGCCCTGCTCGAGAGCCAGGGCATCGAACGGCTGCATGCCGTGATGGGGCCTTCCATGGGAGCGCTGCAGGCCTACGAGTGGGCCAGCGCCTATCCCGAGCGGGTCGAGCGGCTGGTCCCGGTGATCGGCGGCGGCGTTGCCGACCCCTGGCTGCTGGCGACCCTGAGCGCCTGGGCTGCCCCCATTCGCCTGGACGCCAACTGGAACGAAGGCAACTACTACGACGGCGAGCCACCGCTGGACGGGCTGCGCGAAGCGCTCAAGTTGGTGACGCTGAACGCCAACCACTGGCTGTGGGCCAACGAGACCTTCGACCGCAGCTGGGCCGACGAGGACGCCGACCCGGCCCGTGAGCTAGACGCGCGCTACGCCATCGAGCAGACTCTCGACGACATCGCCGCCGCCCGTGCCGAACTGGCCGATGCCAACCACCTGCTCTATCTGGTCAAGGCCAACCAGGCGTTCATCGCCGGCCACGGCGAAAGCCTGGAAGAGGGGCTCGCCCGGATAGAGGCGCCCACCTTGATCCTTTACAGCGAGAACGACCTGGTCTTCGCTCCGGAAGGCGTACGCAAGACCGCCGAGCTTATCGAAACCGGTGGAGCTGAAGTGGAGCTGATGACCCTCGAAGGCAAGCGTGGCCACCTGGACGGCGTACTCGGCATCGATCAGGCCGGCGAACGCATCCGCGCCTTCCTGGCCGAGTGAAGCACGCGGTCGCTACCCGCCTAGCCGAGTAGCGACCGCATCAGCAGATAGCCCCCCATGGCCAGCCGGCCGACGCTTCAGGACGCGGCATTGCCCAGCGCCTCACGGGCCAACTTGTCGATCTCGCCCGTGATCCCGGACAGCTCGGTTGCAATCACCGAGAACGCTCGGCCGGCCTGACCGGCACTCGAGGCGACGATCTGCGCATTGAAGGAGACGATACGCGCCTGGCGCGCAATGGCGGTGATCGTGCCGAGCAGCTCACGCGCCTGGCCCCGCAGGGCCATGGAATGGCGTTGAGAGAGTTCCTCGTAGATCAGGGTCAACTGGTTGAGCACCGCAAGCAGCGGCGTGGCCGAACGGATCAGCTCATCGAGCCAGGTCAGCACCTCACCGCCAGCTTCGAGAGCGCTCAGCACACGTTCGGCCAGAGCCATGAACTCAGCGATGATGCGATCACCGTCCAAGGCCCCGTAATAGGCCTCGTGCAACTCCTCGCAGAAGACCCCGGGATGTCCATTCTTGCCTTCGATAAGGGCAAGGTGCGCGTCGCGGAACAATTTTAGTGCATCGCGCGCCGTATCCAGCGCTTCCGAGTGCCCATGGGCGGCCAGCACGGCATAGAGCACCAGACGCTGAGACGTGAAGCGCCGGCGCCCCGACAGGTTGATCAGGCCGGCGAATACCTCCCCCGAAAGGTCGGCCTGTATCGGCCGGGCGATCGGTTCACGAGGAGCATCTAAACGTGGGGCAGTGACATCACTGGGCATCGGCTTCTCCTGACTGGCTATCCATCACGATACCGAGTACAAGCGAAATCCGTGCCACTCACCGAGTGAGCCGGCCGCTTCCTGGCATATCAGCCCGCCAGGGAGCGCACCAGCAGATAGCCCCCCATGGCCAGCAGGCCGCTAAGGAAGATGCGCCGGAAGGTGGTTTCCGAGAGCCGTTGGCGCAGCCGCTGGCCAAGCTGCATGCCTACCAGAGCCGGCACCACCGCCCCCAGCGAGAGCAGGCCCAACTCCACGCTGAGCAGCCGCTGGCCGCCCATGGAGAGTCCCAGCGCCATGGTGGTGACCACGAACAGCACCCCCATGGCCTGGATCAGCATGTCCCGCGGCAGGCCGAGAGACTGCAGATAGGCCACACCGGGAAACACCGAGGAGCCGGTCATGCCGGTGAGCAGGCCAGTCAGCGCCCCGTTGACCGGTGCGGCATGCCGGCCGCGGCTGACCAGCTTGCCCAGGCCGAGGTTGAACAGGCCGGCCAGGGCGTAGAAGGCGATCAGCACCCCGAGCAGTCCGGAAAGCCAACGTACGTCGACCCGGGCCAGGATGGCCACACCCAGCCACACGGTGACCACCGAAGCCAGCAGGAAGGGCCACAGGCGCCACACGATCTGCTTCAGGTAGCCCCCCACCAGCGCCTGCCAGACGTTGGTGATGATGGTAGGGGCCAGCAGCAGCGCCATGGCCGACGGCAGTCCCACCGTGGCCGCGAGCAGCGCCAGCGACACCGTAGGCATGCCCATCCCGATCACCCCCTTGACCAAACCGGCCACGACGAAGGTGAACGTGACCAGCGCCAGCAGTACGGGGTCGAGGGTCATGTGGTCGCTTCCCTGTCGGTTACAGCGGTTCCGTTGCGCGCCTCCCACGCGGCCGCCGCCTGCTCCCCGCGGGCCTGGTTGACCGCCAGGCAGATCAGCATGGCCACGATGAACAGCGCCGCACACAGCAGGATCGACGCCTGCAGCCCCACCACCGACTGCAGCAGTCCGAGTGCGATGATGCCGAAGACGCCGGCCATCTTGTTGGCCAGCCCCCAGAAGCCGAAGAACTCCGCGGCCTTGCGCGTCGGCGAGAACAGCCCCACCAGGGCGCGGCTGGCCGATTGGCTGGAGCCCAGCGAGAGCCCCGCCAGGCAGCCGACGAACAGGAACAGGTGCTGGGCCTCCCAGTCGAGGCCGAAAGCGGCATTGAGGAAGGCGGTGACCTCCGGCGTGGCCCAGATGGCCAGAATCGCCGCCACCCACAGCAGCAGGGTCAGTTGGTAGGTGAACTTGGTGCCGATGCGATCCTGGATGAAGCCGAAGCCCAGCGCCCCGGCGGCCGCCGTGATCTGCACGATGATGAACATGATGTTGCGCACCGCCTCGTCCCAGCCGATCACCTGGGCGCCGTAGATGAAGGCGAAGGCGATGATGATGTAGACCCCGGCCATGGAAAACAGCAGCGACACCAGGAAGATGCCCAGATCGCGAAAGTGCCGTAGCTCGTGCAGCGTGGTGGAGACCCGTTCCCAGGCGATTTCGCGATAGCTCTTGCGGTGCGGCTGCGGCGTGCCGCGCTCCTTCACCCACAGAAAGGTGGGGATGGCGGTAATGAGGAAGAACGCCGCGGCGAAAGGCCCGACCCAGCGTATACGCTCGAAGTTATCGGCGCTTGCCTCACCCAGCGCCACCAGGGTGAAGCCTGCCGCGAACAGACCTCCGACGTAGCCCAGCGCCCAGCCGAAGCCGGAGATCTTGCCCAGATCCTGTGGCGGGCCGAGGTCGGGCAGAAAGGCGGCAATGAACGACTCGCCCATCGAATAGGCGTAGTTGGACACCACGATCAGCAGTACGCCCAGCATGACGTAGCCAGGGGCCACGAAATAGAGCAACGCCGTGGCGAACACGGTGACGATGTAGCTGATGAACAGAAAACGCTTCTTGGCCGCCCGGTAGTCCATCACCGCGCCGCACAGCGGTGCTGTGATCACCACCAGCAGATAGCTCGTCGCCAGCGCCAGACTCCACAGCAGATTGGCCAGGCGAAAGCCGTCGCCGCGATCCCCGACGATGACGGTAGTGAACAGCTCGCCGAACACCACGGTGATGATCAGCAGCGTATAGGCCTGGTTGGCGAAGTCGAACATCGCCCAGCCCAGAATCTCCTTTTTCGATGCCCGCTGCCTGGCGCCAGCACTGCCGACCGCCGGTATCACGCTCATCCCACTCTCCTCTGCCTGCGGGGCCTTCCCGAAGCGCTAGCCTACCAGCAATTCGCAGCAGAAATGACGCTGGAACGGCTTTCGCTACACTGAGGGTCACACATGGACCGGAGGTGAATCATGAAAGGACGCTGGAGCGGTACCTCTCTACTGGCGCTGGCCGTGGTAGCCACGGCGTCCGGCGCCGACGAAGCAACGCTGGAGACAGAACATCAGACGCTGAGACTGACGGCGGTAGCCGAAGACCTGGAGCGCCCCTGGGGTGTGGCTATGTTGCCTGGCGGCCTCTATCTGGTCAGCGAACGCACCGGACGGATTCAGACCTTCTACAACGACGAACGCCAGACGATCGACGACTTGCCCGGCGTTCAGAGCGACGACCAGGGCGGGCTGCTGGATATTGCCGCCTCGCCCGATTACTCCGATACCGGCTGGATCTATTTCACCTATGCCAGCGGCGATGCCGACTCCACCGCCACGGCGCTGGCCCGTGGGCGCCTGGCAGGGAACCAACTGACCGAAGTGGAAGAGCTGTTCGAGCAGAACCGCCGCTCCGAACCCGGCCCCCATGGCGGCTCACGCCTGGCCTGGATGGACGATGACACCCTGCTGATGTCGGTCGGCGATCGCGACTCGCCCGAACGTGCCCAGGACACCAACGATCACGCCGGCTCGATCCTGCGGCTCAACCCTCAGGGCCTGGCGCCCGAGGACAATCCACGCTTCGAGGAAGTGGGCTACCTGCCCGAGATCTACTCCTGGGGCCATCGCCACGTGCTGGGGCTGGCCGTGGACCGCGATCGTGGCGACGTCTGGGCCGTGGAAGCTCGTGGCAACGGTCATGACGAGCTCATGCTCATCCGCAGCGGCGAGAACCATGGCTGGCCGGAGGACGACGACAGCGAGGAAGCCGCCGGCGCGGACCTGCTCGACGACATCACCAGCGGTGAGCTGTTCACCGACGAGGAGGTCATCGAGCCCGTGTATCGCTTCTCCTCGGACGTCTCTCCTGCGGGCCTGGCAGTCGTCGACAGCGAGCGCTACCCGCAGTGGCAGGGCAACCTGCTGGTGGGCGGACTGGAGAGCGGTCAGATCTATCGCTTCGAAGTGAACGGCGATGAAGTGACAGAGATGGAAGAACTGCTCGAGGAGCCGCTGGGTCCGGTGCGTGACATCCGCCAGGGCCCCGAGGGCTATCTGTATGCACTCATCGGTGACGACAACGGTACGCTCTATCGGCTCGAACCCGAGCAGTAACACTCACGCTACGTTTCGCCGGCCCGGCTTCGGGCCGGCTTTTCTTGCGTGGAGTGGAGTCCTTCCTTTCTCACGCACCGGCGGGCATTATCACTGTTAACCTGGGTTAAGCAGCTTTGTCCGGTGGCATTAGCGTCAGCTCCCTTGCTGGACGTCGACGCAAGACAGCATGACTTTCGTCACCAGACGGTAATCAAAAGAACAAGCTGGCAGGGCGGGGTGTTAGCGCATGAGAAAAAGGTTGACGATGATGCTGGCCCTGCTGCCGCTTTCGGCAGCAGTTGCCCTGGAGGAGCTGACCTTCATCACCGAGGAATACCCGCCCTACAATTATCGACAGGGGGATCGGCTCGAAGGGATTTCCATCGAGCTGCTCGAACGGATTTTCGCCGAGACCGGTACCGCCATGACCCGCGAGGACGTGCTCTTCTATCCCTGGGCCCGCGGCTACGACACGGCCCTTTCCGAGCCGGGCACGGTGCTGTTCTCCACCACCCGCACCGAGCAGCGCGAGGAGCTGTTCCAGTGGGTGGGGCCGATTGCCACTGACAGGGTGACCCTGATCGCTCGCCGCGACAGCGGCATTCAGTTGAACGATATCGAGGACGTGATCGCCGGCGATTACCGTATTGCGGTGATCCGCGAAGACATCGGCGCCCAGCGCCTGCAGGAAGCCGGGGTGCCGGAAACCCAGATCCATGCAGCGATATCCGGCGCCAGTGCCCTGCGCATGCTCGAGCGGGGCCGGGTCGATCTGTGGGCCTATGGTGAGGACGTCGCCTTCTGGCTGATGAACGAAGAAGGCCTGCCGACCACTGACTACACCCCGGCCCTGACCATCAGCGAATCCGACCTCTACTACGCCCTGAACCCGGACACGGATCCGGAGCTGGTGGCAAAGATGCAGGCGGCGCTGAACAACTTGCGCGAAGGCGGCGTG
Source organism: Halomonas sp. KM-1 (assembly GCF_000246875.1). Classification (NCBI taxonomy): domain Bacteria; kingdom Pseudomonadati; phylum Pseudomonadota; class Gammaproteobacteria; order Oceanospirillales; family Halomonadaceae; genus Halomonas; species Halomonas sp. KM-1. Next base: position 4,268 of record NZ_BAEU01000093.1, on the reverse strand, counting down.
CTGAGTGAAATCCTCGGCGGCACCATCGCCTTCAATACCGAGGAGTATCCCCCCTACAACTACCTGGACGAGCAGGGCAAGATCATCGGCTCCTCCACCGAGCTGCTGCGCACGGCGTTGAACGCCGCCGAACTCGAGGCCGACTTCCGCCTGCTGCCCTGGGCTCGCGCCTATACCGAGGCCCAACTGCGCGAGCGCCACTGCGTCTACTCGACGACCCGTACTCCAGAGCGCGAATCCCTGTTCACCTGGATCGGGCCGCTGACTTCCAGTACGTGGACCGCCTTCGCCCTGGAGAACACCCACATCACAGCCGACACGCTGACGGACCTGTCCGAGCTACGTGTCGGCAGCTTTCGCGAGGACGCAGTGGGCCAATATGTCGCCAGCCAAGGCATTCCCATCGTCGTCACCAGCGCCGAGCGCGAGAACGTCACTCGTCTGCAGGCCGGACTGATCGACGTCTGGGTCACCGGGGCACAGGCAGCCGAATACCTTGCCGCCGAAGCCGACCTGTTACTGCGCCCTCTGTTCACCTTCAACGAGGTCGATCTCTATCTCGCCTGTCACCCTTCGGTTCCCGATCAGTTCGTCTCGCGGCTGCAGGCCGCCATCGACCGCATTCATGCCGAAGCGGAGGTTCCCTAGTGAAATACGTTCCTGGCATGGATCGCCGGGCCGGTAGACGCAGCCTGACCGCCAAGCAGGCCGGCCTCACTCTGGCCATTGCACTGCTGCTCAGCATCATTGCCGGCATCGTCGAGCTGGCGCTCGACGCCCGTGCGATGCGTCACGAAATCGTTCTCGAAACGCAGTACCGAATCGATCTGGTACGCGGCACTGCCGCCGAAGCCGCCTTCCAGCTCAATCCTGAACTGGCGACACAGGTGGCCGAAGGCCTGCTCAGCGGCGGACGGATTGCCAGCGTGACCATCAGCGACGATTTCGGTCGTGTCATGGCCACACGTCAGCACGACGACACCGATACCTCCAGTTGGGTGGTTCAGGCCCTGTTCGCCGATATCCTCCACTACCGCAAACCGCTGGTCTATCAGATCGGCTCCGACACGGCGCCCAAGTCGATAGGCGAGCTGGAGTTGACGCTCTCTCTCGACAGCCTGACCCGCGACTTCACCGATCGTAGCCAGTTGATCTTCGCTCTCGGCGTGGCCAAGGCCCTGGCCATTGCGGCGCTGCTGGCACTGGTCTTCCACTGGTTCGTCACCCGCCCCCTGCTCAAGGTGCACGCAGCGATCACCGAGACCGATCCAAGCCAACCCGGACGCTGGTCCAAGCCGGTCATGGGGGTACATGGCAACGATGAGCTGGGACATCTGGTGGAGAGCGTCGACCGGCTGCTGCAGGCCTTTCAACACGGACTCGACCAGCGCGACCAGCTGCAGCAGATCTCTACCATGGATGGCCTGACCGGCATTGCCAACCGCCGCCACTTCGACGCCTTCCTCAATCAGGAGTGGCAGCGCGCCCAGCGCGCCAATCATGACATCTCGGTAATCTTCATCGATATCGATCATTTCAAGGAGTTCAACGATCATTACGGCCACGTGGCCGGCGACGACACCCTGCGAGCCGTCGCCCAGGCGCTCACCCGCGTGATCCATCGCCCTTCCGACCTGGTCGCACGCTATGGCGGCGAGGAGTTCGTCTGCGTACTGCCGGAGACCGACCTGGCAGGCGCCCAACGGGTCGCCGAACGCATCCAGAATGAGATCCGCGCGCTCGACATCCCCCATGCCCACGCCACCGAAGCGGGCCGGGTCACCGCCAGCCTCGGCGTGGCCAGCAGCAACCCAGCACAGGACGACGTTGCCGGCTTCGAGGCGCTGCTGGCCGAGGCCGACCACCAGCTCTATCGCGCCAAGCGCCAGGGACGTGACCGGGTCGCCGTCCAGACCTGAGCAGCGCCGGGGAACCGGCCCGGCAGCAAGGAATCGATAGAGTAGACCCAGCCGGAGGCGGAGCAAGCATATGAGCAGACGCGACGAGTTCATCGAGCAGATGAAGGCCCAACTGGACGAATGGAACGCCGAAATCGAGGCCCTTATCGCCCGCGCACGCAAGGCCAGCGACGAGGCGCAGCACCGTTATCAGGACGACATCGAGCGCCTCAAGCGGCGCCGTGACGAAACCCAGCGCCGCCTCGAGGAGTTGCAGTACGCCGGCGAGGCGGCCTGGGATTCGCTGCAGCAGGGGTTCGACGACGCCTGGGAGCTGCTACGCAAGGCGCTGAGAGACGCTCAGCGCCACGAGCCGCCGCCCAAGGACGTCAACGAAGCGGATGACGATAGCTCAGGCACCCGATCGCCGGGCGGTTCTCCTTAGCCTTCTCTCCCGCCCTTGTCCTTGGGTGGCAGCTGCTTCCCTTCCGCATCCTGGGAGTGGACCTCGTTGCCACGCTGCAGCCTGTCGATCGACTCCCCGCCCCGGCGCGTCAGCTGCGCCAGGCGGTCGATCTGGGCATCGAGCTGAGGTAACGCTTCCTGGCGATAGCGCGACAGGTCGTCGATGGCACCCAGCACGTCATCGAAGGCCTGCTCCAGCGCCTGCATGTCGAGTTGGGCCGAGGCGGCACGGGTCTGGATCTCCACCCCCTGCTGACGCAGCGCCTTGGCCGTCCCGGCGATCATCTCCGAGGTCGTGGTATTGAGCGATTCCACCCGATCCAGCACCAGGCGCTGATTGGCCAGCGCCAGCGCCACCGCTACCGCCACCGTCAGCGCCGACACGGTAACGTGAATCGCCCGGTCGACGCCGCGAATCAGTTCGCGGTTGTTGCGGATGATCACTTCCAGCGCCAGCACGCCCTGCTGGCTGACCGCCTGCTGCTGCTGAAGGTCGACGATGCGCTGGCGCAGCGGGAAGAGCAGCTCCTCCTCGATGAAGGTTCGCTGAGGGTGCTCGTCGCCCAGCCGCTCCAGGGCTTGTATCAGCCGCCGGTCGATCAGGCGGCCCAGGTCGATCTGGCGCTGTAGCCGACCGAGCAGCTGGCGCAGGCTCTCCTGGTCGTCGCTGAGGGTGATGTTGTCACGGCGCAGCATGTCGCGACCGCCTTCCAGGTCGGCGATGATGGCGTCCAGCGCCTGCTGGGCATTTTCGAACTTGCGGAAGTAGCGTTGAATACGGCTACCGGCGCCCGGAATGCGCGTCAGCAGCCGGTCGAACGGCCCCGCAGCCAGGCGGTGCTGGTGCGGGTCGAGTTCCTGCATGTGGCCGCGCAGGTCGATCAATGCCTTGGCCACCGGGCCGCCCTCGTCGCCCTGATGTGCCAGCTTGCGCAGCGGCGCCTGCAGCATCTCGCTGTGATGTGCCGCCTGCTGCTGCAGCTCGAGGCCCATCTCATCCACCGCGCGACGCTGGCGATCGAACTCGGCGCCTTCGCTGGACAGCACGTCGTCGACGAAGGCATTCGCCAGTTGCTCCAGCTCGGGGTCGTCGATGACGATCTCCTCGCTATCCTTCGGCTCGGGTGCCACCTCCTCGAGTTCGCTGGCGATCTCCTCCACCGGCGGCAGCGAGAGCGGCGAGCCGCGTTCGGACGACTGCTTCATGAGTACTTCCCCATTCAGGCCTTTCCCCTACCATAGCAATTCCGATCCTGACGCTGCGCGAGCAGGCTGACCAGGCTTTCAACGACGTTCGCTGCGGCTGTAGCGCTCCGCGCCCTCGATGAAGCGGCGCAGCTCTTCCAGCGCCCGGTCGGTGGCAAGTGATGCCTGGGGGCGCCCGGTCTCTACCCGCGCCAGGGCCACCGCGGTATCGTCGAGCAGGGTCAGCGCCGACTCGTTGCGCGCCATCAGGCGCCGCAGGCGCCGGTCGGTCTCCTCGATCAGCTCCAGGCGGCGCTTGAGCGCGATGCGTTCTTCGACGGAGAGCTGGCTGCCCTCCTGGGTCAGGCGGCGCCGCACGTATGCGTCATCCAGGCCCATCACCCCCCGCGCCTGGGCCGCCATGGAGGTAAAGGTGTCCACCGCCCCGAGGCAGACCTCGGTGATCAGACCGCGCGAGCGCTCGAAAGCCAGTTCGCTCTTGTCGAAGCGGGCGGAGAGCAGTTCCATCACATGGGTATAGCGGGTGTAGAAACGGTCGACCTGGCTGGCCAGATCGCCACGCTTGACGTCGAGGAGCTGCTGCTTGGCCCGGCACAGCGCCAGGGTCAGCTCATCGGCCCCCACCGGCGGTCGGGCCGGGTCGAGTTCGGCCACCCCCGCTTCCCGTGCCGCACGCTCACGGTCGGCTCGTTGGCGCTC